>WGGC01000066.1 GCA_015491905.1 Bacteroidales bacterium
ATATAAAATAAAGTATTGCAAAATAAAAATAACCGTCAATAAACGTAAATCTATATCTTTGTCGCCTTAGAATTTAACTTTTTAATGGTAAAATGGCATATTTGTATAATACATCTATTTATATCTATTTTTTTTTGATCAGGATAGCTGCTCTGTTTAATTCCCGGGCTAAAGAATTTGTAAACGGCCAGCATGGATTAATGGAATCCATTGAAAACAACAGCTATGAAAATAATGAAATTATCTGGTTTCACTGTGCCAGTTTAGGCGAATTTGAACAGGGTCGGCCGGTAATTGAAGCTTGTAAAAAGGCCTTTCCTCGTCATAAAATTCTACTTACTTTTTTCTCTCCTTCCGGATATCAAATAAGAAAAAATTATGAACTGGCCGATTATGTTTATTACCTTCCTGTTGATACAGCAAAAAATGCCAGGAAGTTTATACACACTTTTAGCCCTCAAATTGCCATATTTATAAAGTACGAATATTGGTTTAATTATATCAATGAATTATCTAAATCAAAAACTCCGTTATTTTTTGTCTCTGCAATTTTCAGAAAAAAACAACACTTCTTTCAGCCATGGGGAGGATGGTTTCGGAAACAGCTTAAAAAGGTAACCTGGTTTTTTGTTCAAAATAAATATTCTTCCCAGTTATTAAGCAGTATAGGTGTCCATCATCAGGAAATAAGTGGAGATACACGTTTCGACAGGGTTATAGAAATCTTAAATGATAAAACTAAATTCCCTTTAGTTAAAGAATTTAAACAAAAAAATAAATTATTTGCCGCTGGAAGCACCTGGCCGGCAGATGAGGCGCTCCTATTGGCTTTTATGAAAAATCAACCTGCAGATATAAAGCTAATGATAGCTCCACACAAAACCGATACTAAACATATTAACAATTTGCTTGATATTTTTAAAGACTTTAACCCGGTTCTTTATGATGGAGAAACACATAATAATATTTCATCATCAAAAGTGTTAATAATTAATAAAATAGGAATATTAACGGGGTTATATCGTTTTGGTGATTTTGCTTATGTAGGTGGTGGTTTTGGTGTAGGAATACATAATGTCCTGGAGCCTGCTGTTTATGGAATGCCGGTTATATTTGGCCCTAATTATCAAAAATTTACAGAGGCAAAAGATCTAATAAAAACAGGTGGAGGGTTTACAATTAAAAGTGCTGATGAATTTATTAAAACCATGCAACGTCTAATGGAAGATAAACAATTTTTTACACATTCATCACAAGCCTCAAAAGACTATGTATTAGCTAATTCCGGAGCTACACAGCTTGTTATTGAAAAGATGAAAGAATATATACAATAGATTTATTGTTATTAAAAAACAAAAAAAGTTATTTTTGTTGAAATTTAAAATATTATTATGAATACAATATTAAGAAAGGCACTTAGGAAGCCTACAGCTGCCGACACAATATTTTTAGTTAAAGATGGTAAAGATCTTACATCCATTGGACTCACAGAAGATGAAATTTCTTTTGTACGAAAACAGCATCGTGCAAAACAAAAGGTGATTTCTCTTAATAGATATAAAAATTTAATTCTTATTATTTTTGGAGAACATCTTGGTACTCTTGCACAACGACTGGAAACATACCGTATAAAAGGTGATGAAAGCCGGCAAATATTAAACGAAGCAAAGGTAGAAAGAGTGGTAGTTTATAATATTCATGCATTGAAAGAAGAGGAATTTGCTCTTATAGAAGGGTTGATGTTGGGTAATTACCAGTTCCTAAAATATAAAACCGAATCTGAAAAAATAAAAAATACATTAACGGAAATTGATGTTTATGATGCGTCAATCTCGGATAAGGATTTGGAAGAAATAAATATTCTTACATCCGCTGTTTACAATGCACGCAACTTTGTTAATGAGCCGGTGTCATACCTTAATGCTACCAGGTTTGCTGAAGAAATTAAAACATTGATGAAGCCAACCGGGGCAAAAGTTGAAATTTTTAATAAAAATAAAATTGAAAAACTTAAAATGGGTGGGCTTCTTGCTGTTAATAAGGGAAGTATTGATGAACCTACTTTTACTACAATAGAATGGAAGCCTGAAAATGCCATTAATGAAAAGCCTTATGTTTTTGTTGGAAAAGGTGTTGTATATGATACCGGTGGATTAAGTTTAAAACCATCTAATTTTATGGATACCATGAAATGTGATATGGGAGGTGGTGCTGCTGTTGCAGGAGCTTTGTATGCCATTGCAAAAGCCGAATTACCTGTTTATGTTATAGGGTTGGTTCCTGCAACGGATAACCGACCTGATGGTAATGCCTATGCTCCCGGAGATGTGGTTACCATGCACGACGGAAGTACTGTAGAAGTTTTAAATACCGATGCTGAAGGTAGAATGATTCTTGCCGACGCATTAAGTTATGCAAAGCAATATTCTCCGGAGTTGGTTATAGATATTGCCACCTTAACAGGAGCTGCAGCCAGAGCAATTGGCCCGCAGGCTATGGTTGGTATGGAATCTAAAGCCGATCTCGAATTTGAACAGCTTTCAAAAGCGGGAATGATGACACATGAGAGAATTGTTGAATTTCCTTTTTGGGATGAGTATAAAGAATTGCTAAAATCTGAAATTGCTGATTTAAAAAATATTGGGGGACTGGAAGCAGGTGCTATTACTGCAGGAAAATTTTTAGAGCATTTCACCGATTATCCATATATCCATTTAGATATTGCTGCACCGGCTTTTCTTGAAAAGAGAGATAGCTATAGAGGTATAGGCGGTACAGCAGTAGGGGTGAGGTTGTTTTTTGAATTTATAAAATCAAAATTAGACTGATAGATAAGATATTATATTTTATTTTTTGATCCGGATAATGAATGAAATATTAACATTGGAATTTCTGAATGGTAAAGAATATCTTTAGTGATGCTGGGGTGATACAATCGTTCGAGTAAACTTCGATGATGTTTGGTAAGTGCTATTATATCAATATTGTTTTCTCTGGAAAAATCTTCCAGACACATTTGAAGATCGATACATTCAAGTAATCCACACTCAAGGTTTTTCTCTCCTAAAGTATCGGTTATAAACTCTTTCATTTTATGCATTTGAACTTCCTGTGGTGTTTCGATAATTTCAGAAATATGTAAACAAAATATTTTAGCTTTAAATGGCTTTGCAAAAGAAGCAAGCTTACTCATTGCCCAATAATCTGCATCATCAAAGTTAGTAGCATACAATATTTTTTCCGGAATTGCAGACTTGTTTACAAATTTTGCCGGAACAGCAAGCACAGGACATTTTAAGTTATCAATCATTTTAGCTGTTACGCTTCCAAAACTCCATTTCCCTTCTTTTTTATCTCCTCTTGTTCCCATTATAACCAGTCCGGGTTTATATTGTGCTGCATATTCAGGTAATTCTGTATATACACTACCCATAACCAAATCATAAAAAACATTTACACCTTTTATTTTTTTCTCTTTTATTATTTTCTTGATCTTATCTGAAAGTCGTTTTAAATTTTCTTTTGCATTCATTTCCATCTCTTTCTTAAAATGCTCCAGGTTTGTAGAAAAAGTAAACGTTTCTATTTGTACAAAAGGGTTAGAACCGGGATCCAGATAAGCATTTAATAACATAATATCAGCCTTTAAAGCTGCTGCAATTTGAATAGCATATATGGCTGCGTTTTCTGAATGTTCTGAGAAATCAACAGGAATCAGAATTCTACGGGCAATGCGCATATAGTCTATGGCTTTTTGCTTTCTTTGACCATAAGCACTTTTAAAATCATCAAGAATTTCCAGAGATTTTTTAAAATCAGCATCTTTTACCATTACATCTACTCCTCCGGCAGCTTCTTTTATTGAATTTTCATGTGTCATAAAGCTTTCAATTCCTTGCTCTTCAAGCATAGCACTAAGCAATTGTGCCCGCATCTGAGTAAGTGTGGCCAGTATTTGTAATTTATTTTTCATTACTAAATAACTTGAATTTCAATAGGTAAATATAATAAATTTTGCCTTTAAAGGTAAGTAAAGGTTGTTTATTAGTAATTTTGCCGTCTTATTTAAGTAATCTTATTATAAGTTTATATTGTAATGATATTTTTTACAGTAAATATTATAAGATTAAAGACATATAAATTTATAAAGAAATGAACAAAAAAAAAGGTAAGCCTTCTTCAGATAAGGGGAAAAAGAAAAATTTTAAATCCGGAGCTGCAAAATATAAAAATAAGAACCGGCAACAGAAATTAAGTCAGAAAGATACGGGTTTAATAAGGCTTAATAAATATATTGCTGATGCAGGGATTTGTTCCAGAAGAGAAGCGGATAAATTAATAGAAAGTGGTGCTGTATCTGTAAATGGGAAAGTAGTATCTCAAGTAGGGACAAAAGTAGAGCCTACCGACAAAGTACAGCTTGGTACTCAAACGCTCAAACGTGAAAAATTGCAATATTTGTTATTAAATAAACCAAAAGATTTTATTACCACCTCCAAAGATCCCCAAAATCGTAAAACCGTTATGCAACTTGTTGAAAAGGCATGTGAAGAAAGGATTTACCCTGTAGGGAGATTAGACAGGAATACTACCGGATTATTATTGTTTACCAATGACGGCGATTTGGCAAAAAAATTAATGCATCCCAGTTCTTCCGTTAAAAAGATTTATCATGTTTTCTTAGATAAAAATTTTAGTAAAAACGATATGCTGAAAGTTGCACAGGGCATAACATTGGAAGATGGAATAATTTTACCCGATAAAATTGCATATGTTGATGGTGTTGAAGATAAAAAACAAGTTGGTATTGAACTACATTCAGGTAAAAACAGAATAGTAAGGAGAATTTTTGAACATTTGGGATATAAAGTAAATAAATTGGACCGTGTTTTGTTTGCTGGGTTAACAAAAAAGGATTTGCCACGTGGTAAATGGAGGTTCCTGACAAAAAAAGAAATAGATTTGCTTAAACGTCTATAAAAATTTAAAAGACATATATATTTCATAATTTAATCATCTATTTTTCTGTGAAAATTTTAATTTTGTTAATGATTTTTGTGGATAACAGCTTATAGCATCACAATAAAAAATTATTGCTTATGGATTATATGCAGAGTAAAGTAAAAATTTACCGTCAGAAGGTTTCTTTTGTTCCATTACAAAGTAGGGTAATAACAAAAGTTTTTGACCTTGATAAAGTAAGAATATATAAGATTTTTGATCGAATTTTAAAGCTTTCAGATAAAGAACGACAGAAAATATTAAATCAGGCTATTCATAATTTTAAAAATCGTCATAAAAATATTCAAAGAATATTTAAAGATAACTTTGATACCATTGTTAGTAGATTGGAAATAACCATTTATAATAGTTTGTCCTTGGAGAAAAAACTTACAATAGGAGCTTATTTTACTCTTGAATATTCTATTGAAGCGGCAGCTCTTTTTAATCCATCAATGGTTCCTCATCCTTTTCAAAATCCAAAAGAGCTGGGTGAAGATGAATTGAAAGTAATTATCAGCTTTCGTGCAGTAGGCGAAGGTCATATGTCGTCTATAGTATTTAGGAGTGGGATTATTGATAAAAATGGAGATATTCGAATGGACCCGGGAAGTCCACTTGTTGAGAACGCAAAAATTATTCACTCAGTTGAATACAAAAAGGCGGATTTTGCTCACAAACTTACTGATATGGGGGAATACGAATGTGTACGTGAAATATTCGATGAGTTGTTGGAGTCATTTACCTATGATGAGTTAAAAGAAAGTATCCGGATATTTCGTGAAAAACATAAACCTACTCAAAAACAGGAAGAAGCCATAGACCTTATGCGGTGGATTGTAAGGTCAAATTATGAAATAGAATTTGATGACGAATCAGATGTTTCGGAAAGAGTTATATTTCCAAGGTCAACAACAGATGTGCGAGCTATAGAGGATGCCAGGTTCGTTTCTTTTGATCAGGGAGATGGAACTACTATTTTTTATGCTCCTTATACAGCTTACAATGGAGTTTCTATTTTACCTCAGTTAATTGAAACACGCGACTTTTTTCGTTTCCGTATTTCTACAATGACAGGCCCTGGCTCTCAAAATAAAGGAATGGCTTTATTTCCTGAAAAAATAAATGGAAAATATGCAATAGTTTCACGTAATGATAATGAAAACCTGTATATTATGTATAGTGATAAATTATCTTACTGGGAAAATCCTATTTTAATTCGCGAACCAAAATATCCATGGGAATTTATTCAAATAGGAAATAGCGGTTCGCCATTAAAAACAAAAAAAGGCTGGTTGTTGCTAACTCATGGCGTAGGCCCGGTACGTACTTATTCTCTGGGAGCTGTTTTACTTGATTTAAAAGATCCTACCAAAATAATTGCTGAATTAAAAGACCCGTTACTTATTCCTACGGAAAAGGAAAGAAATGGTTATGTGCCAAATGTGGTTTATGCATGTGGAGGAATTATTCACAATGGCTGGGTTGTACTACCATATGCTGCTTCTGATACACGGTCGGGTATTGTAAAATTTAAACTGGATGACCTTATAAATCAAATGGTTCCTGTAAAAGAATAAAAATAATATTATAAACTTCTAAAATTAAATAAATGAATGCTCTGGAGCAATTGAAGAAACTTACAATAGTAGTGGCAGATACCGGTGATTTTCAGTCAATGAAAAAATATCAACCTAGAGATGCCACTACAAATCCTTCTCTTATATTACAATCAGCATTAAATCCTCAGTATAAAGAATTAATTGATGATGCTATTGTTTATGCCAAATCTTTTAATGGTGATGAAAATAAAAAACTTCAAAAAGGAATTCAGAAACTGTTTGTAAACTTTGGTCTGGAAATATTAAAAATCGTCCCTGGCAGAGTCTCAACGGAAGTAGATGCCCGGTTATCTTTTCGAATTTATGATACCATTGCCTATGCTAAAAATATAATCCGTTTGTATGAAAAGGAAGGAATTTCACGTGAACGGATATTAATAAAAGTGGCTGCTACGTGGGAAGGGGTGAAAGCTGCTGAAATATTGGAAAAAGAAGGAATCCATACAAATTTAACCTTGTTATTCAGCTTAACACAAGCAATTGCTTGCGCTGAGGCCGGCGTAAAATTAATTTCTCCTTTTGTTGGCCGTATTCTCGACTGGTATAAAAAAGAAAAGAATGTAGATTATATTCCTGCTCCTCAGGATCCCGGTGTCCATTCACTTATTGAAATTTATAATTACTATAAAAAGTTTAATTATAAAACTGAAATTATGGGAGCCAGTTTTCGTAATAAAGAGGAAATTCTTGAGCTGGCAGGATGTGACCTGTTGACAATCTCCCCAAAACTACTGGAAGAGTTGGAAAATACTAATACTGTTGTAGAAAGGAAATTAAGTCCGGAAAATGCTAAAAACATTAATATGGATAAAGTGGAATTAAATGAAATGGCTTTCCGTTGGAACCTGAATGAAAATCCTATGGCAACCGAAAAACTTGCTGAAGGAATAAGAAAATTTAGTAATGATATCAAAGAACTTGAAAAAGTTATATATAAAGAGTTATAATACAGGCAAAATTGATACTAAATAAAGAAGCGGTAAATTCATTAAAAAGTATTATTTTTGCATTCCCTAAGAGGCCTCATAGTTCAAGGGATAGAATAGGAGTTTCCTAAACTCTAGATCCAGGTTCGAGTCCTGGTGAGGCTACAAATAAAAAACCATAAACTTTTGATTTATAGTGTAAAATATATTTAACCGGTTGTTGTTGCACCGACTATTGCACCGACTTCCCCGATTATTCCCGGATTTTTGACCTTTTGGGGGCGGTATCTATTCAATGAAATTTAATATCTTTGTCCTGCCTTGTGATTGAGGTAAAAGTTCAGGGGTAACCTTCCGGGGTTGCCCTTTTTGTTACTGTATAATTTTCTTAATATGATAATAAGGCGGGTTTTTCACAGTGTTGTGATAAATATGTTTAAGTAAACTATCTGATGAAAAAGATTTCAGACCGTATATTTATCCCCGGGGGCTCATTAAATCTAAACAAACATGAATATCCCCTACAAATCCGACTATAAAAAGTTTCAAAAGTTTCACTATTTTTAAGCAAAGATTCACTTTTTTGAAGGGGAGTAATATTTATGGGTAATCGTTAATCCGACTACGCAAAAATCCGCTATCCTATTTCTGTTGTGCTAAAAATCGTTTTAACTCTTGTAGTCTTTTGAGGTATGGTAAAAAGGTTCGTTTACCGTTGTTTGCTTTCACGGTGGCAAAGTGGCTTTCAATAAATAGTGAACAATCTGTTATTGTAGTGTCCCTGTTTAGCTTTAAGGGTTGGGCTGGTATTTCAATATTTGAAAAGTAGTTTTCCAGTTCTGTAATGTTATTGTCCCAGCTTTTGGATTTTTCTTTTACAATCTGTTCAACTGGTTCAGGTTTAAATACCTCAACCTTGGGTAACGGTTCAGGCTTTGGTGCTTTCTTTATGTCCTGCTTTCTGAATAATTGCCAATCCTGTTTAATTAGATAGTCTGCAATATCTTTGCCTTTCTCTTTGTCCTGCTGTGGGGCTAATCGCTCCAATAAGTCTGAAACGTGAAAGTATGTACCCTGTAAACGCTTTTGTATTTCGGTGGCTTTATTGCTCCATAACTCAAAGGCTTTGCCGTCTTTTGATAGGTCAGGAAACAAATAAACATTCCTGCCTTTTAATGCCTGGCACTTGTTGAGGTTTAAACTGCTCAAATTGTAAACTGCCAACCAGAGTAAGTTTGTAGGTTGTTCAGGAAAACCAAAATACAACGTGCTATAAACAGCCGTTTTAGGTGCTTCAACCAATGCAATAGGGTTGTGTGGGTATTTACTTAAAAGGTGTTCACCAAACAAACAGGAAACCTTTATTTCGTTCTTATTGTATGCTTCCAACCAGCCGGGCAACGGCTTATTGTTTCGGGTGTGGTGCTTTTCAATTATTGAGTGTAAAAAGTCTGTGCCGGTGGTGTGGTTCTGTTCGTTAAACTGTTTTACTTGTATTGCTCTAATATTACCCCGAACATCAATAAAAGGAAATGTTACCGCCCCTTTACGGTATCCGTTCTGCACCGTACCTAAACGGTACAATGAAACAATCTTTTCAATGTCCTTTACTTCAAAAGGGAAGGCAACCTTTGCAAGTAAGTTTTGAATAAATACGTTCTGTTCATATCCCGAAAGTGTTTGTTTAAATACCTCAATTGGAATGAATACAGGTTTTGGCTGTGGTTTCTTTTGTTGTTTTGGTAGCTGTGGTTTCCGGTCTATTTTATTACCGTGTTCCTGCTCCCATATTGCTTTTGCGTAACCATCTTTGTACGGGTTGAGGTGGTAAGAACATTTACTTTCACGGTCGCAACGTCCGTACTGTTCGGGTAAATAGTCGCCCGTTTCTGTATCAATGTATTTAACAAATGACTTTTTACCACACAGGGGGCAGATAAACTTTCTGCTTCCATGTTCTAATTTGTATCTATACTCTGTATTCATACTGCTTGAATTCCTGTTAAAAAAAGTTTTTTTTAAGGGCTAACTTTAGTAACTTTAGTAACTATCGAGTTATTTTCGTTACTAAAGTTACTGTCTAAACAAATCTTTTTTTTTACCAATCCGAATTATTATTTTCCACATAAGCCGCCAGTTTATTCCCCGTAACTCTTTCAATTAAAACCCCAAACCCTTTTAGTCGTTTAATAAAATTAGACTTGTTCACGGGCTTAAAGCCATCTTCTATACAATAGTTTCTGTATTCTATGTATAGTTCTTTTATCAGCCTGTAATCAGTGGGGCTGCTTTGGTAGTTGTTTTCATCAATAAACATCTTTACACTATCGGACTGGCTTTTGTATTGCTCAACTGCTTGTTTTACTGCCCCACTATCTGTAAAGCTTTTTTGCTTCAATAGTCTATTAAGCCCATCCAGTACCCAATTAAAAACGCCTGAAAGTTCATTTTCAATTATTTTGGCATGTAGCTGTTTATCCTGTTCATGTTCGGGTATGGTAACATCAAAAGGAATAATCAAAAAACGTCTGAAATAAGCGTCTGTATGCTCAACATCTTTGGGTAACTCATTACTGTTAAATATTAGTTTGGCATATTGTTTCAAAATAAATGGCTGCCCATACGGCAAGCGGGCTTCAACTGGTTCACCTGAAACCAATTGTTTAAATAAACTACTTTCCAATTTTCCGTTAATCTCACTGCCATAATTTACCAACTTATTAGCCAGTTTCGCCCTGAAATAACCGTTATCATTTGTAAGGCTTTGCAATGAATAATTACTTGTATTCTCTGCTCCCAATAAAGCGCTCACAACTTCAAAAAACACGCTTTTCCCATTTGCTCCAGTACCGTAAAGTATTAACGCCTTTTCTTCTTTCAGTCTATTACTACCGTGCTTTATAAAAACAAAACCCAAATATTCAGCTAAAACCTTTTGGCGTTCTATGTCGGGCAATACCCTGTTTAAATAGGCTTCAAATATCGGTGCTTTTGCCTGTGGGTCATATTCAAATGGTAATTGATAGGTGAGAAAATCTGAACGGTCAAACGGTCTTAATTGCGTACCTTTTGGGCTAACTTCAAACGTGCCGTTTTGCAAATTGATTAATACCTTATTTACCAAAGGTGGTTTTAGTTCAAGGTATGCAGTACCTAAAAACTGTTCAAAAAGTTCTTTTCTGAATTTATAATACCGTGCTGAAAAGGTAGGAACGCCCATTTTTTCGGCTGCCTTTCCTAAAAACTTTTGAAATGTTTCTTTGTCCAGTTCAGCCCAGTGAGTACCATTGAATAAATAAATGAAATCGTGGTTCTTGCATAAGCCCCAACGGTTGTTTTCTGCTTTCCGTAAGACGTTTTCAATAGATAAAACAGTATAATGCTTATTTGTTAGTTTAAAGTTTTCGGCACTGTGAGGGTTTGCCATTGCTTCAAAGTCCAACGGTTCAAACTGTTCAAGTAATTGGCTTAATATTTCATCGTGTGGGGTTGCTGTGGTATTTGTTATTTCCTGAACATGGTTTAAAATCGGTTTAGATTGCTGCAAGTCCTCGCCAAAATCTGGGTTTATCTTAATGGCTTCCATGGTTATCTCCTTTCTGCAAAGTGTACAACTGTGGGTTGTTCTCAATTAAAACCTTCGGCATCCCTATCCAAAGGCCACGGCCATAATTCAAGGTGTAACCGTTTTCAGTTTCAATAAAATAATGTTTTTTGCCGGAAGGAAGTCCCAGCTTTTTAGGCATGTTTACTTGGAATTTTTTCTTATCTTTGCGCTGGTTCTGCCTGTCTTCGGATGGGCTTTTTTTATTCATCTCTCTGTCCTCCTTTGTTTATTAGTGCTTGTTCGACATCTGATCTCCTATATCGCACCTTACTGCCTATTCTGACAGGCTTTAGTACATTTTTGTTATCCCAATGCCATAGAGTTGTGAGAGTTACTGATAGCATTTCTGCAACTTGTTGCCGGGTTAATAGTTCGTCCGGTTCATTTTGGGCTTGTATGCGGGCTTCAACCTCTTGTGCGGTATCTTGTACCAATTTATCGGCAAAGCTTATAAGATCGCTTCCGCTTACTTGTAATGTGATGCTTTTTGCAATTTCCGGATATTGCTTTAATATTTTTATATCTATTGTTTTCATTTTATTTTTCTTTGGTTGGTTCATGTTTACTACTTAATAACCATTTGTCAATCTCTAAGCGATCGAAAAACAGAATCTTTCCTCCAGGTCGGCTATAAGGGACAACCCCCTTTCTTACCAACACATATAGATAGGCTTTACTAATTCCAGTATAGGCGGCAAGTTCATCCATGTTAAACACCCTTTTTTGAGAGAGGTCGATTTCCGTAGTTTTAAGTTGTTTTTCCATAATATTTATTATTATTTATTGCATTTATAATGTGGTAATTATGCAGCAATAATATATATTATACACCCAAAGGATAGGTAATAATTACACTAATAAAGGAAATTATCACGTAATATACTCGGGTCAAATTATTTGCTATATTTGAAAAAACATTATGAAAAAGTTAATTATTATTATTGCAATTGCAGCTTTGACAAGTTGTGTAATGCCGTCCAGGATGGCAAAAATTCAAATGGGATGGGATAAACAGCAAGTAGAACATCTGATGGGTAAACCTGTTGAGGTAAGCGCACAGGGACATATTACAGCGTTTAGATACCTAATGTTTGATGAATATTACTATGTTACATTCTACGATAATAAAGTAGCAAGTTTTGGAAAATTAGGCGACTTCAACTCAACAAAGAACCCAACTCTTGATTTAAATGTTACAACTAAAAAGAGGAAATAACCACTCATCATCTGATGATTACATAATTTTATAACAAAAACGCTAAATAATTGAACACAAAAGGAAACTGATTACCCAATAATCCATCTAATAATTACTTTCTTGCACAAAAAAGTTATGGGATTAGTAGATGGACTTATCGGATCGGGATTGTCAATTTTTGGAATGGCAAAAGGTGCAAAAGCCGGGAGGCAATTACAAAACGCTCAAGAAGGAGTTTTAGGCAGACAAAATAGTCTTGCGGATTGGTATAACAATCAGTCGAACAAAAGCTTTTTTGATACACAAGCAGCTCAATCAGGGTTAGCACGCATCAGAGACCAATACAAAAACTCTCTCGATCACATTAACAGCAACGGTGTTCAGGGCGGGGCTACAACGGAAGCTAAAGTAGCAGCTAAAAGTTCTTTGCAGGATTCTTATAACAAGTCTCTAAGCAACTTAGTCGGTTACGGAACACAGTATCAGAATAACATGAAAAGAGCTTATGGAGGCACACTGCAAGGGATGTATCAGGGTAACAACGCTACTTACATGCCAGCTATTCGCTCGTGGGGGAATCTTGCTAACAAAGGAGCAGATATAGCCCAGAAAGGGTTTGCATCAATGGAACTACCTACAGGAAAAGATGCTGGTTCTCTTGCGTCTATTCTTAAATTTTTATTTTAAAAAACAATAAATACAATCTTAAAAGCTTTATATAAATAGGCAACTGTTTACTTGTAAAAAGGTCAGTCCAAAAATGGACTCATCTTTGCCCCAACCTCAAATAGGACGGCTCGAAAATGAGCTTTCCTGTTCAGCAGCAGAAAGTAACTCTATCAAGTCCGTATAAGTTGTGAAAACGTCACCAGTATTTGTCCTTTGGGGTTTTAAGTCGAGGAAAGCCCTGAACATATCTGTTAAATTTTCTTTGTGCCATGACATGTTTGCCTGGTCTTTCATTTCTTCAATCAATGAAATAACCTTTTCTTTACTACTGTTTTCCGTTTGTTTTTTTGCTTGTTCCATGATAATAAATTTAAAGTGAAATAAAAGGAAATATTACTGTTATAATTACTAATATTATTTTGCAACTTTCAAATGGCTCCCGTTGTTCAGCCACATATCCCGCATCTTTTCAGCGTGTTCCTGCGGGGTTACTTTGATATATTTCAAAAATGCGCTTTCCGTACGGTGTCCTGTTACGGCCATTATTGTAATTGAGGGGATGCCGGCCTTGTACATGTTGGTAGCAAAAGAACGCCGGGCGGTGTGGGTGCTAATCATTTGCCATTTGGGTTTTATAGTGGTTTCCAGTTTGCCTCCTCGTGTAAATTGTTTAGTGATTGCCTCTTTAAAGTCGGTCATCCGTGCAACCTCTTTCAAATATTCGTTGAATTTTTGGTTTGAAATAGGCCGGGGTAAATTGCCCTCGTATTTGTTCAGGATATTTTCAACTGGGGGATGTATAGGTATAACAACCGGTTTGTTTGTCTTTTGTTGTTTTAGGGTGATAAATCCGTTTTCTATATTTTCCGGCCTTACTTTATGCCAGTCTGAAAATCTTAATCCAGTCCAGCAGCCGATTAAAAATAAGTCCCGTACCCGGTCAAGTTTTGGTTTATTTGACAAGTCCAAATTTTGGATTTTATCCAGTTCCGAAAGTGACAAATAAATATTGTCTGTTTCCTCTGCAATAGCCTTAAAACGTTTACTTTTAAAAGCCAGGTTTGTATTTATACCCCTATCAGTGGCTTGGTTCAAAACAATTTTAAGGAAACGTATTTTTTTACCAATAGTATTTTGTGCTAAATTCCTGCTTTTCAAATATTTGATAAAGTCATTATAAAAATCCAGGTCAATATCTTTAAAATCAATTTTCTTACCTCTGCTTTTGGCGTATTCTTTCAGGTAACCAAACGTTACATGAAATTCACGTTTTGACTGATAAGATATTTGCTTATCTGTCTTTTGGTTTATCCGGTGGTCAAGGTTGTCTATTACAGACTGGAAAAACTCAAAAAGGGTCATTTTCTTTTCCTTGTATTTATCAGGAAAACGATATTTATCAATGACTGTATTTAACCATTCGGACGTCGGGGGTTCTTTCAGGGCTTTGTATGCCCCTATTATGGTGGCCTCTAACTTGTCAAGGTACTGTTTATCCTTGTCCTTATCGACGTATCTGGCCTGCTTATTTATAGTGTGGGTTTCGTTGCTGAAATGTCCCGGCAATACTTCAAGGCCTGATTTTGCATAAAGGTTGATTTTCTTTCCGTGATAAAATCTTACCCTTACATTAATTTTTTTTGTCGGGTCGGTCTTCTTTGATGTCCTGATGTAAAAATAGACTGTCGCCATTGAGATTTAATTTAAAGTCCATTGCAAAGTTATTAAATATTTTCATTGCACCGACCATTGCACCGACTTTTATTTAATTTCGTTTAATCTTTTGATACTTAATTAACCTTTTATTTATTTTTAACATTGCTGTTAATAACTGATTAACTGCACTTTTATACCTATTTTCAGCACATTACATATCTCGTGAAATTAATAGGGTTATAGTCCTGGTGAGGCTACAACTTAAAAATATAAAGTAGTGTATTACAATTATTTATAGTACACTGCTATTTATATTGTAACCACCAATGTAACCACCACCTTAATTATTCCCTGAATATTGCTGTATTTTTACCGTGGTGGGTTAAATGGAATTTAGTTCTTTTGTCATGCCTTGTGATTAAGGCAAAAGTTCAGGGATAACCTTTCAGGATTGACCTTTTTGTTTTTAAAAGAAACTATTCATAAAATGGTGAATATTTTTTTAAATATTTCTTGAATTAATCTAACAATTTTCTTTTTTTTAGAAGATGATAGTTAAGATTATTGGGAGTTCTTTTCAATATCATAAGTTTTCTTTTATAACAAATAATAATAAACAAAACTACCATAACTTCCAATTGTGTATGCTGTTACAAATATGTAGCCTTATTTAGTGAAAAAATTTATAGCATCTGTCATACCATTAAAAACTACTGGTTTATTTTTATCATCTATAATAATAAATTAATGTTAACCGATATAATTATGGACTAGGGTAAATCGAAAAATATCTAAAATCAAAAGTCGAATAATTTGTATAATTGTAATCTGTTCTAGACTTAATAATTGGGGGTTGGGGCACAGTATACGAAAAAAATGAATCATAATATTTACTTGAAAAAATAATTGTATTTTTACTCATAATCTGTATTTTCCTACAATTCATAATAAAGTAAAACTTATGATTGGATATCATTAAAATAAATCGGGATTGCCTGAAATGAAGATTAAGCTGGCAAAAATATGAAAAAACACTATCCCTCAATATTATTTATACTCTTACTTCTCATCGTATCATTTTATTATGGTTATAACGAGATAATATTTAAACGGCCACAGTCGATACATAAGTGGAGACAATCAGATTGTGCTTCTATTGCATTAAATTACTATCAGGATGGAATGAAGTTTTTTGAACCCGAAACCCATAACCTTACTTCAGATGGCGGAACCAGTGGGAAAGGTTGTACCAGTGAGATTCCAATCTTGTATTATAGTATAGCATCATTATATATGTTTTTTGGATATCATGAATATATATACCGGATGTTTAATACGCTTCTCTTCTTCCTTGGCCTTTTTTATCTCTTTCGTCTTATGCGTTTTATGCTTAAAGATGTTTTTTGGGCAATTACACTGACTCTCTTATTTTTCACTTCTCCGGTTCTGGTATATTATGGAAATAATTACCTGTCGAATTCGTCCTCGTTAGCTTTTTCAATTATCGGGTGGTATTATTTTATTCGTTTCTATTTCGAAAGAAAACCAAAATGGTTTTATGTTTCTATGTTTGTTTTTTTGATTGCTGCCGCTCTTAAAGTAACGGCTCTTTTTAGTCTTTTTGCAATTACCGGCATTTACGTGCTGGAATTATTAGGTTTAAAGAAATTCAAGACAAAAGGAAAAATATTTAACCAGCCTGTCCGTCAAGTAGTATCTATTTTTTCAATATTTGTTATTATCAGCCTCTGGTTATTTTATGCACATAATTTTAATCAAAAACATGACTGTACTTATTTTTCCACAACAATATTTCCAATATGGAGCTTAAGCAGTACTGAAATTAACGTAGTTGCAGACAATATTAATAAGATATGGATAGATGAGTATTTCCATAAATCGGTACTGTTTTTTTTGATAATTTGTTTAGTATTTATTGTTGCGTTTTTTAGAAAAAATAATAAGCTGCTTATCTTTAGTATCCTTTTTATTTTTGTTGAGGTTATTTTGTATATCATCCTTCAGTTCTGGACATTCGCTGACCATGATTACTATGTTATAGGAATTTATATTCTACCAGTCCTGATTGTTGTTACTGCTTTTGATGTATTAAAAAGGCATTTCAATAAAATATTTAATTCCAAAATATTTAAGATTGGATTTTTTATTTTTCTGCTTTTCAATATTTATTATGCTCATCATAAAATTAAAGATCGTTATAAAGGATGGATGAACGATTATCAGCAAAATATAGACGTCTATTCTATTACTCCTTATCTACGTCAAACAGGTATTTTGCCAGGCGATACTGTTATTTCCATCCCCGACTGGAGTAATGCCTCACTATATCTGATGAATCAAAAAGGATGGACAGAATATACAGACGAGAGATTCAATAGGGGAGCGCCAATACGCTATAATCAGGACAGTATTGGAATTCAACATTCCATTGATAAGGGAGCCCGGTATTTAATTGTCAACGGAATAAAAGAATTATACAACAAGCCATACTTACAAAGTTATTGTACAAACCTGATAGGGCATTATAATAATGTTCTGATTTTTAATCTTAAAAACAATGTGAGAAACTTTAGTCTTATAAATCGTAAAATTAATGCAATTTATACTTGTGATGCTGAATCGATAAGCAATGATAAGCGGTTTTTCATTAGCAAAATAAATGGTGCTTTATTTCAGAATGGCAAAACCCGAAGTAATATATTTGCTCACAGTGGAAGATATTCATCTAAACTTGATGCGGATTCTCCATATGGAATGACAATTAAAATGAAGAACTTGAAAGTTGGAGAAAGTTTTGATATTACTGTCTGGCGAAAAGTAACCGGCAGGGCGAAAGGTGGGTTAATAGCATCAAGTTCGCCAAAACAATATTACAATAGCAACTATAAGGTTCTTGACACAGATTTAGGTGGGTGGGAAAAGATAGAAATGCAATTATTTATTTCTTCTAAACTGGCGAACCAGGAGTTAGTAATTTATGTATATAATCCTGATAAACAGCCGGTATATTTTGATGATTTAGAAATTATCAGATATAAAAGTGTTTTTAATAGGTTTACAGGTGACTGATAACCATTTTAGATCCGATAAACACAGCAAATATTTTTAAAAAAAAGCCGATGGCTCCTGCCCTCATTGCCTACTATAAAAAAAAGTTCAGATAATTTTTCCCGGAAAGGGAACCAACGGTTAAGTTAAAATAGTATTTATTACTGGATCATATTGATTATTATATAAGGGTTTGAATATAAAATATCTTGGTTAAGATCTTCTTTTAATTTGATATAAACGGGTGGTAAGCAACAGTGCGCTAAATCCCAGGATTAGCAATAAATGTTGAAATTGTGGTACTACACTTTGCCAGGTTCCGCCCATCAAAAATAGCCGCCGCATAGCTTCGAGCATGGGCGTAGTTGGAATTAAAGCTGCAAGCCATTGTAAAACAACAGGCATCGAAGAAATGGGCCAGGAATATCCCGACAACAGAAAAAGCGGATAAGTTGAAAAGGCAAGAATTTCAAGGGCATGTGTTTGTTTCTTGATGAAAGAGCCAATAAGCATGGAATACATAGCGGTGGTGATAATAAACAGCAAGCCGATGATAAAAATGGGGACCATTGATGAGGCTACAGGAAGTTGAAATACGGGAAAAATGACCCGTGAAAAAAAATAGAGATAAGTAAAGTACAATAAGATGTAATAGGCTGGTTTCCCAACCATATATTGGATAACGCCATATTGTGTAGCTTGTAGCGTCGGTGCCAGCAGCCCGTTTTGGCGATCTTTGCTAATGCTCTCGGCCATACCCAGCACCAGTGTTTGTTGCAGAATTATAAAAAACAGGGCGGGCAGTAAAAAGTCACCATAATTATTGGTAGGATTGTAAATAGGTTTTATATTGGGTCTTATGGGGTTTGCTAATCTTGCCGCCATCTTTGAATTAGTTCCGTCGGCATAAAAATGTTGGAGGCGTATATGTGTTCCGGCCTCCAGAAATACTCTGTTCACCGCCATGTTCAGCGTATTGGAAGTCAGAAAACGGGTTGTGTTTAAAAGCAGATTGACGTCTGCCTCTTTTTTTTTCAAGATGTTCTTTGCGAGACCTTTGGGGAATACTATGAAACCCTGGATATTTAAATCTTGTAATTCACTTACCGCTTCATCTTTATCTTGAAGTATTTTTATGATCTTAATTTTAGGACTGGCCGATAGTTGTCGAATAAGCTCACGGCTGACATTTGAATGATCGTAATCAACGATGCCAAAAGGGATTTTGTTAATGTCTTTATTCAGGTAAATAGAACCCAAAAAGAAAGCATAAAGTATTGGGGCTGCAATTACAGTAATAAAAATACTGTGGTCATTGATAACCCTTTTCAGTTCGTTTATGAATATTTGAATGATATTGTTTAACGCTTTCATTTTCAAGCTTCTTTTAAAATGAGATTTGATTTTGATTTTTCATCCATTCTTAATTTCATGGCAACATATGTGGTAAGAAAGCCAACAAGAGTGAAAATACCGAGAATGAGAAATTCTTTTTCCACACTTGCCAAAGGAGTTCCTATTTGATAAAGTTTGAAAAAAGCATGCAGGAAATGGGTGTAGGGAATAAACTGTGCCCAAAGTTGATCAAAGAAAGGCATTCCCATTACAGGAAAAGTAAATCCACTAAAGATAAAAGCCGGAGAATTGTAAAACAGGGCCAGGTCGAGTGCAACAATTTCTTCCTTTACAACTGCCGAAAGGGCCATGCCTAATGTGGCATTTGCCAGTACAAACATAAAAAAAAGCAAGAGCGTTTCACCGATTTTATCTTGATAAGGAATTCCGAAAAGGTTGAAAAGGATGCTGATAAAGAAAACAATCGTCATCCCGATTCCTGTATAAACCAATAGTTTACCAAAGATAATATTCAAAACATTGTGCTTTGAGGTTTCTTGTAAATCATCCTGCCTGTTGTTCTTATATTCTTTATTCAAGGAGCGTGTCCCCATGAAAAAAACAATCATTTGAAGTAAAACAGTGAGTAATCCCGGCACGAGATAATACAAATAGTTGTACTCTGGATTAAATAAAGAATGTGTTTTTACCGCTATAGGTAGTGCCAGTCGTCGTGCCTGATAAGGCGTTAACCCTTGTGCTACAAGTTTTTTAACTAAAACACCACCTGAAACTGTTTCAATCAGGTGAAAAGCATTTCGCTTTAAGATCTTTCCGTAAATGATGTTTGTTGAATTTGTCAATACGCTTATTTCGGTGTTTTTTCCTTTAAAAACATCTTTTTCAAGTGCCGGTGGTATGCAGTATACAGCCTTTTCGGGATAGTGTAGAAAGTAATTTTTCAGTTGTGCTTCCGAATGTAAATAACGTGTTACTTTCGTGTCGGGCGAGGCGTTGATAAAGTTGATAATGGTTCGGGAAAGTTTGGAATGATCCTGATCCAATACCGCCACCGGAATTTTGCGTAATGCTCCGGCAGAATAAATGCCAGCCAAAAGCGTGAATACAATCAGCGGAACCCACAACACAACCACTCTCGAATTACGGCTACTAACCATCATGTGCCATTCACGTTTTGCCACATTAAAAATTGCAGATATTTTCATTTATTTTATTTGTTTAAGATATTACAACCCACCTGATCAAGGATATTTCAGCCTCTACCTTAACAATTATAAAGTAATCTGAACAGTCATCCCCGGACGTAAACCATGAATAGGCTGTACCGGTTTAAGCCTGACTTCAAAGGTTTTTAAATCATATTCTCCTTTTGCTTTGGTAGGTACCCAGGTAGCAAAGTTGGCCATAGATGCGAGATAATAAACTTTGAATCGAAAAGTCTTTCCGCCAATGCCGGGAACTTTTCCATTCAGGATATTCCCTTTTTTGAAATGGTTTAACCGGTCTTCTCTCACGTTGATAACAGCGTAAATTTTATCAGGACGCATAATAGTAAGTATCGGATATCCGGCTTTCATTACTTCGCCTTCTTCACCAATTTTTTCACTGATTTCACCGGAAACCGGAGCAATAATTTTCAACTGTTTGTAATAGGCTTGTGCCTCTTTATAAACCCCTGTTGCCGTCTCAAGTTTACCTTTTACAATTTGAAGATCCTCGTGTGTAGCCCCGTTTTTTGCCATCTGATAAGAGGATTGGGCTGCTTCCATTTGATTTTTTGCCGCGGTGTGTTTAAAATTCAGTTCATCCATCTCCTGTTTAGAGATAATACTATCGGCATACAAAACCCGATATCTTTTATAGGTCTTATCGACAAATTCAAACTGGCTTCTGGCTATCAGGTACTGATTGCGTGCTGCATGGATCAGTTCTTCACGTGTACCTTTTTCAACTTTCTTCATCAGTGATTCAGTAGCCTCTTTTATGCCCTGGGCTTGTGTTAGTTTGGCATTCATAATATTTGCTTCGAGCGTAGCCAGTAATTGTCCTTTTTGAACATGATCACCTAAACCAACATATAGGCTGTCGATTCTTCCGGGAATCTCAGAAGAAACATCAACAGTTGGAGCTTCAAATGTTCCTGTAATAATGTTTTTAGGTTTTTGATTTTCTCTTGTAATCATCCATAAAAGGGCAATTAGCACAACCGCAACAGGAATGGATAGAGCAAGAATACTTTTGTTTTTTTTCATGGTTTTATTACTTATTGTTTTGATTATTACGACTTAAAATTTCAACAGCCTTTTCCGCCTGGCCGGTGGCAAGGTAAATGTCTGCCAAAGCCAGATTATAATTGTAAAGGCTGTGCAGGCGTTCAATACGGATTTTTTCATCTAGTAACCGGGCATCAATTACATCAATCGATTTTGAAAGTCCTTCCTGAAAACGTTTTTCAGTAATTTTCAGGTTCTCGGACGATAAAGCCAGTGTGGGTTTCATTTTCAGATAACGATCTTTAGCATCTAACGCTTTTCGGTACGACTGGTTTATCCACAAATCAATCTGTTCGTTTGCGTATTTTCGTGCATTGATAATTTGTTTTTGTAAGTGCCGGGTGGCTTTTATCCGGTTTATTTTTTTAAAGCCGTTAAATAAATTGATTTTTGCCTGAATACCAACGGAAACGGGTGGCATTATCACCGGATATTGATCCTGAAAAGCACTGTATTCGCCCCATGCAGCTATTTGTGGGAGAAATGCCGAACGGTCAACTGCTTTTTTCTGTTTAACCATATTCTCCTGCTGATCAATGAGTTTAAAAACCGGCTGATACAGTTTTGCGTCTTGTTGCAGATTTTCAAGATTTAACGGCACAGCCATGAACTTTAAAGTATTTGTTAACGTAAGAGGAATGTCCGGTTTTAACCCCATATTTGTTTTTAATGCCATAAGCGCAAGCGATTGTTTGTTTTGATCATCCGATAAATCTCGTTCAGCATTGGCAACCGCCACTTTAGCACGCAAAAGCTCTTGTTTATTGATTATTCCAAGTTTGTAAGCCTTTTCGGCCTGGCTTTCATGCTTTCGCATTCCTCCTAAAACATTTAGCCTTGTTTTAACTACTTGTTTAAGTAATGCAACAGCATAATAGTTTTTAATGGTTTCGCGAGTTAATTTGTTTTCAACTTCTTTTAATTCTAGTCGTGCGCTTTCCGCATCAGCCCTGGCAAAACGTAAACTTGCTGTGATTTTTCCTCCCGAATAAATAGGCTGGATAGCTGTTATGTTCAGGTTGGGATATTCCTGTTTGTCGATAACAATATTCGATAGGGGCATCTTGCTTAATGTCTGCATGAGGCTGCCAAGAATCGGAAGCATGTTCGCCGGAACAGCACCACCTTGTGCTAATGCCTGACTAATCTGTTGCATATTTTCATTTAACGAATTTTTTATTGGGCTCATATTTATTTCAGGGTTTCTGTTCAAATAAGTGTAACCAGCATTGGCATTAATACTTGGAAAGTAATTTCCTTTGGCCGCTTTTATCAAATATTCTTTTTGCCGTACGATCTGGCGATACTGGTTCACCTGACTATTGTTGTTCAACGCACTATCTACTGCTGCCTGAAGGTTTATTGTCAGAGGGGTGTTCTGTGCAATAAGTGGCGGTATCCCTAAAAAGCTGATAAGTAGAAAAAATGCGCATAAAACACATGCCCGTGAATGAAATTTTGCTTTTGTCTGGTTCATAATTTTACGATTATTAATTTCGTTATAATGGCTCTCGTTTTAGCAAAAAACATGCCAAATAGATTAACTAGACTAAAAATGTTTTATGGTCAGTATTAGAATTAAAGTTTTATTAAAATGGCGCATGGATTTATTATGCAGTCCAGATACAATTATCCTCTTATGTTGGCGCCTAAAAGTTAACAAGATGAAAGTCTCGTCAAGTCAAGATAATTTCAGGATGACTAGTTATAACTACAAACCGATATAGTTGATTATTTTTTTTATAATCGTTATGTCATATCTTAAAAAATTAGTGCAATGCAACTGACAAAGGCTGGTATTAATGAAAAAACTGTCATAGTCAATTGACAAAATTACCGAATTAAACTAAATTAGTTTATTGGTCAATAATAATTTTTATGTTTTATGCAGCCATTCCTTTTATGAGGATATTTATAAGGTCGTCGAAGTGCGGGCTTAGGCTGTCATATTTATTTTGAAGAAAGAACGGGATTTCCAATCCTTTTAGTACCATAATAAAAACATCCAGTAACACATCAATTTTTTCACTTTGATCGGCAAAGAAACCTGCTTCAATTCCTTGTTTAATAATATTTTTAAGTTGTTCCTTTTCCCAATGATCCAAATCTATTCGCAGTTGATCTACAAATTCAAAGTGTTCGAAAAAATCAGCCTTCAGTGTTTCGTGATAATTGGATGCTTTGTACAAAATAGACATACGTGTCAATAAATATTTTTTAATCTTTTCTTTTGCATTTAGTTTAGGATCGGTAACAACCATTGCCAGTTCTTTTTTGAGATTTTTTAATTCAAGAGCTACTACTTCCGTAAACAGTTCTTCCTTACTGGCAAAATGATAATAAAGTGAGCCTTTGGCCTTATGTGCCGTACGTGCAATTTCATCCATAGAAGTTTTGTAAAAGCCATAACGACTGAATATCCGGGAGGCCACACTAAGTATTTTTTCTTTTGTATTATCCACTGATGGTTTGTTAAAGTTACTTTTTCAGGAATGATTAATATTGTTTTGCAGGTCAAATATAAATATATTTATTATAGTTTCGTTTCTTAAGGAATCATTTATATTGTTTTTCCTTAACTTAAGCAGGAACTCATCTTGTTCTAATAATACAGGCATAACACATTTTCATGTTTGGTGTTGGGTTCTTACAGAATAATATACTATTTTATTCAATTGTATTCCTGTTATGGCCATTACCGTAAGCCCGGAATACAGGCTTTATACATATTAGTTGTGAACGAACGCAGGACAGGGGTGATGTTACCAGCTATTATTTGTGTTTTATGTTTGGTTCTGTTTTACGGCTTCGTGTAACCTGCTTTTGTTATGGATTCTTTGAATTCTGCCAGTTTTGCAATCTGTTTTAGGTACTCGTTAAGCTTCTGGTTGCTTATTATCGGGGGTAAATCACCGTTTCTCAAAAAGTTAATAAAGCCATCGTAAAAGTCTAAATCAACATCTTTAAAATCAATATCACAAGTTTAAAATTCGGGTGTAAAGAATGTGCAATATGTGTTTGTAAAACAAAAGGTTACAAAATTTAATTTGTAACCTTTTGTTTTACAGTCTCCCCGGAAGGGCTCGAACCTTCGACCCGCTGATTAAGAGTCAGCTGCTCTGCCAACTGAGCTACGGAGAGAAATATACTTTTGAAAAGAACTAATTCTTTTAAGAGAGTTGGCAAAAGTAAGAATTTTTTAGATTTTAAGACTAAATATATTTTGTATTTTTATTTTCTGATTTTATATGTACCGGCATTTTGCTTATTACATCTTTTGACCCTAAAAAATAATGTACTTTTGTGTCAAGATAGTATTTTATTGGTTTATAATTTCATATTTTAATTGATTATTTGTAGTTAACCATATATTCTTTTTTATAAAAAATATCCTGTGGCAACAAAAAAAAATAAATCGGCATTAAAAATACAACCGGGTATTGATAAACCCGGCATGATAAATCCTTCGTTACAGAATAAGATAAATAACTTAAAAAAGGAAAAACCTAATGTGGACATTCTTTTTAACGGTATTAAAAGTGGTGATCGTACTTTACTAAGCCGTGCAATTACTCTTATTGAAAGTAAACTTCCGGAAGACAGGAAAGCTGCAAATGAACTGATAAAAAGGTGTCTCCCATATTCCGGAAAATCTTTCCGAATTGGAATAACAGGTACTCCGGGTGCAGGAAAAAGTACATTTATAGAATCTTTTGGATTATATCTGATTGAAAAAGGGAATAATATTGCTGTACTTGCCATTGACCCAACCAGCTCACGTACTAAGGGTAGTATTCTTGGTGACAAAACCCGTATGGAGTCTTTAAGCGTCAGTAAAAATGCTTTTATCCGGCCTTCTGCCAGCGGAGGAAGTCTGGGCGGAGTATCAAGAAGTACCAGAGAAAGTATAATTTTATGTGAGGCGGCAGGGTTTAATATAATTTTTGTTGAAACGGTTGGGGTTGGTCAATCTGAAACAGAGGTTTCTAAAATGGTTGATTTCTTTTTGCTGTTGATGATTACCGGTGCCGGTGATGAGCTACAAGGAATAAAAAGAGGAATTATGGAGATGGCTGATATGATTGTTATAAACAAAGCTGATGGAGAAAACCTAAATAAAGCAATCCAAACAAGTTCTCAGTATAAAAAGGCTATTCATCTTTTTCCTGCTTCTCCAAGTGGTTGGAAGCCGGATGTAATTACAGTATCATCATTATACCATAAAGGGTTAAACAATTTGTGGAATCATATTGAAAAATATCAAAAAATCACTTTGCAAAATGGTTTTTTTAAGAAAAATAGAATTCAACAGCTTCTTTATGTTTTTGAAGAAACTTTGCAACAAGGTGTTTTTGAACATTTTTTTAATCAGCAAAAAATTAAAAAACAAATTGAGGATATTAAATCCAAAATTCTTAATGGAGAAACTTCTCCTTATGAGGCAGCAGAATTATTATTAGAGATTATTTTTAAAGAAAAAAAATAAATTATGGAGTATTGTTATAAATATCCCCGACCGGCAGTAACTGTTGACATGGTGATTTTCCGTAATAATGAAAATGGCGAACGGGAAGTCTTATTAATTAAAAGGAAAAATATTCCCTTTAAAGGCAGCTGGGCAATTCCCGGTGGATTTGTTAATATGGAGGAGACATTATTACAATCTGCCGAAAGAGAATTAGCAGAAGAAACCGGTTTAAAAGGTATTTCACTTTATCAATTTTATACTTTTGGAGATCCCGGTCGCGATCCTCGTGGGAGAACTATTTCAGTTGCATTTTGGGGGTATTGCGATGAAAACAAAACTGTAAAAGCCGGTGATGATGCTTCTGAGACAAAATGGTTCTCTTTAAAAAGGCTTCCTAAGATGGCTTTTGATCATGATTTGATATTAAAGAAAGCATTAGAAGAAATACCATAAACTTTTAATAAAGTTGTTATTAATCAATTATTTTAACAGGTTTCTCATATTAAAATAATTTTTATTTTTAGCATTCATCGAGTAATAAATTTCATGATAAAAAAATATTCATTTCTGTTTTTATTATTTTTAGTTTCTTTACAGGGATATACACAGGATTTTACAAAAATTAAAACCGGATTTAAAGGGGTAATGGATCCCGTAATGGCATGGATTATTCCTAATGAGGGAAAGTCGAAGGCATTTTTGGCCGGCGATTATTTTGTTGATAATAATAAATTTATCATTTCACAGTTAAATCAATATCATTCAGTTAATTTATTTAAAACTGTTTCCACTCCTTTTCCTGCTTTGTACCAAGGCGATGCTGCAGTTGCAGATTATAATAATGATGGTTTACCGGATGTAGTTATAACAGGGCTTAACAGATACGGTGTTCCTGTTGTGAATTTATATAAAAACATGGGCCATAATCATTTTATTCAAGTTCCCGGGCCTTTTAAAGGTCTTTCAAATGGTACTATAGAGTGGGGAGATTATGACCATGATGGTGATATGGATATATTAACTACAGGTAAAAATATTAAAAATCAGCTTGAAACTATAATTTATAAAAATAACAATGGTAAATTTAGTATTATTTATCCGGATATTCCTGGAGTATACTATGGTTGTGCCAGGTGGGGAGATGTTAATGGTAATGGATGGCTGGATATTTTAATTATGGGGAATAATGGAAAGGGCCCTTTTACGGCTTTATTCATTAATGATAAAGGAAAATATCATAAATTTTTTGAAAGTTTTGTGCCTCTTTCAAATGGCGATGCAGTATGGGCAGATTTTGATGGTGACGGTGATTTGGATTTCTTTATTACAGGAGAAAATACTGATGGCTATCCGCAATGTCTTATATATTCAAACGAAACAATGAGTAATTATTTTAAACCTGTTTCCGTTTCTGTCCGTCCGTTAAAAAATGGAACTGTCGATGTTGGTGATTTTGATAAGGATGGTGATGCAGATTTATTAATTACCGGCGAATCACTCGAAAGGCCTTATACTTTAGTTTATGAAAATAAAATGACCTTCGACTTTAAAAATATAAATGCAGGATTACCGGGGGTTGCAAATGGAAATGCATTATGGGGAGATTATGACCATGATGGAGATATGGATATTCTTCTTTCGGGAATAGATGTTTGTTATAAATTTCATGGAGATATTTTTAAGAATAATTTGAATCCTCCAAAAGGAAAAAAGGAAACCGGTACCAGCATTTTTATTAATGCACCTACACCTCTTTATAATATGGGCCCTTATTACTATTATGTATTCTCATCTTGTTTTTGTGATCCTACAGGAGGTGACAATTTAAGCTATAATATGTACATTAGCAATGTGCACCTACTGAAAAAGAAATATCAGTTAAATTATAAATTTAATGACATATTGATTAAAACCGTACCAAACTGGACACGTGTTGACAGGGGTCACAGAACCTCAAATGGATTTTTAACAAAAAAAGAAGCTGAAAAATCCAGAAAACAAGTTATTGAATCATATAAAGTAACAGGATTTAAGGTGCATTTTATTAACTGGTAATTTAAATAAGCCTTTTTATATATATTTTTATTATATAGTTTAGAATAATAATAAATTTCACATAAATATTAAAATTCAAAGATTCATTACCTTTCCTGTAAGCATTTATTGGTAAATTTGTTTTTAACGAAGGGTTCCGTGATATATTATTTCAGAATTGGAAAAAAGAGAATGTTTAAAACAAATTAATTACTAAAAAATTATTGATAATGTCGTATATTGAATTAATTAACATTACATTGGTAACAGTTGTTACTTTGGGTTTTATTGCATTTATAATTAGCGACAGAATTAACATTTCATACATTCCTTTACTTATTATTCTTGGGTTATTATTTGGCCCTACATTTGGTTTTATAGAAAGAAAAGAAGCACAGCATGTTTTTGATTATGCTAGGGTATTTGGTTTGGTGATGATTCTTTATGCTGAGGGACATAATTTAAAATGGAAACTAATTAAAAAACATCTTCTAACGATTGGTTTACTTGATACTGTAGGTTTATTTATTACTGCAATTATTGGCGGATATATGTTTTCATTACTTTTTCATTTGCCATTTGCTGCCGGTTTTTTATTTGGTGCAATTATTTCTGCTACCGACCCTGCCACTCTTATCCCTTTATTTAAACAAAATAAAGTAGATGAAAATATCAGGACGGTTATTGTAACCGAATCAATATTTAATGATCCGTTGGGAATTGTTTTAACTGTCCTTGCGGTAGCCCTGGTTGTACCTCAAGCTACGGAAGCGCATTTGGTAGAAGAAATTGCCCGTTATACCACTTTGTATCCTGCTGCCGTAATATTTTTTCTGTATGAAATTATTTCTTCTGTTCTTATAGGAGTAATTATGGGGTTTATAGGGTATTGGATTGTTAAAAAACTAAAACCCGGATTATTTCCTCAAATCTTTGGCCTTGCAATGGCTTATGGTGGCTTTTTGGTTGGAGAGTATGTTCAAACATCCGGATATTTAGTTGCTACTACCATTGGAATTGTTTTTGGTAATTATAATCAAATTTTTAAGAAAATTGAAAAAAATCCTGTTTTTGAAGGATTTGTAGAAAAAGAACTTGATTTTAATGAGAAACTGGCAGACCTGGCTACGGTATTTATTTTTATTCTTATAGGTGCAAGTATGAGCCTTTCTGTTTTGGGAAAAACATTTATTAAAGGGTCAATATTGGCTCTGGGAATTGTTTTTATTGCAAGGCCCATTGCAGGATTAATGTTACTCCCGTTGAAAAGGTGGTCTTTTAAGCAATATTTATTTATTTCACTGGAAGGGCCGCGTGGGGTTGTCCCTTCTGCTTTGGCAGGGTTGCCTCTAAGCCTGGGATTAATGTATCACGATCCAAAACTTACCGGTTGGGGTGAAATTATTCTTTCCGCTACAATTCTTACAGTGCTAATTTCTGTATTAGCAGAAACTCTTTGGGTAAAACCTCTTTCTCAACGACTTCTTAGAAATAAAAAGAACGATGAAACGGCCATGATTGAATAATTATCAAATTACATTCACCCTGTGAAATAGCAAAAATTTAACAGGGCAGGGAAAATGATTATTTAATTATGGTAAATTAAATATAAACCATGAAAATCATATTAAGGCTAAGTAATAACAAATAACCATCTTTTATTTCTTTTCAATAAGTTTTATCATTTTTTGATGTTGTTCTCTTAAACTAGAGAAAATCATTGATATAGCTGTAAAATCATTTCTTATTTTTTCTATAATTTCCTGAGTGCCTACCAATAATAATTCGTCTCCTTTTTGTAGTGTTAATTCTGAATCAGGAAACAGCCAGTTTCCTTCTCTGAAAATAGCCAATACCCGTGATTTCTTATAGATAAATAATGTTAATTTACCCTCTTTTCTTTCTTCTAGTTGATAATTATTATTTAATGACCCAAAGAAAAGTTGGCGATTATCAGAAATGTCTATTGGGATACTTGATTCAAGTAAATTAAGCAGGTCATGTGCTTCAATTGGAACACTTGTTAAAGATAATTGTTGTTTGTAAAAAGAAAGAATAGTCCTGAGTTCATCAATCTGATGGACGGGGGAGAAAGATTTTGAAGAGACTTGGGCTTCATATAAGCTTTTATATTTAGGTTTCAATGCTTTAACTAAATAAACCTGTATAAGAAATGCTGTTATAACCGCTAAAACAGCCGGGCCAAGTAGATTATAACCACCCGTCATTTCTGTTACCATAATTAATGTTGCTAATGGTACCCGGGCTGATGAACCAAATACTGCGGCCATACCTATTACAGCAAATATAGCAGGTGGTTGTCCAAATAATAACGCAACAAAGCTTCCCAAAGTAGCTCCTAAAAACAGGCTTGGAGCAAAAACACCTCCTGAACCGCCGGAGGATACGGTAAAAGCAAAAGCAAACATTTTAGCTATAAATATTAGAGGAAGTGCCCATAATAATATTTCCCCATTTATAGATTTTTGAATCCAACCATAACCTCCTCCTAATACTTGCGGAAAAAACAAAGCTAACAAACCTACTAACAAAGCTCCTATAGCCGGTTTAAAATGTGGCTTTATGGGAATCTTATGAAATAAATCTCTTATACCATAAAACACATTTGGTAAAATAACACCAATAACTCCACTAAAAGCTCCAAGAAGTACTAAATAAAATAATGTACTTGCATGGGTTGCGATAAGGTTTCCGGGAACACTAAATAAGGGAAGCCATCCAACGAAAAAACCATTTACAATATAAGCTACTATTGATCCCAGAAGAGTATAAACTAATGCGTCTGCTTCAAAGTCCATATCATTATATAATACTTCTACGGCAAAAATAGCAGTACCAATGGGGGCTCTGAAAATAGCAGACAATCCGGCAGCCATACCTATTAAAACCAGTAATCGGCGTTCTCTGTTAGAGCTTTTTTTTATAGAGGCATATATAGATCCAATTCCAGAACTAAATAACGCTGTTGGCCCTTCTCGTCCAGCTGATCCTCCTGTGCCAATTGTAATAGCAGAAGCAATAATTTTTAGCGGCGTTACCCGGGAACGTATAAACCCTCCTGTTCTGTGATAAGCACGCACTGCAGTATCTGTTCCATGTCCTTCAGCTTCAGGAGCCCATGTGTATATAATAAAACCGGAAATTAATCCCCCTAAAACAATTACTCCGATAATAATTAGTCCGCTGTGTTGTCCCATAGTCTGAACAAGCGTTCCTCCCATATTTGGTAATCCGGGAGCTTTATAGCCGGCTAGCATATTCAAGGCGTATTTGTTGACCAGTTTAAGTAAGAATAGAAATAATTGAGCCCCCAATGCTCCAACAATACCTAAAAGAATTGAATCTAACAAAAGTGCTTTCTGGTTTTCTTTTTCCATATATGCCTGAATTTATGAAGCTTAGAAGATGTTAATTAGAATTGAATACATACATATTATTTTATGATACACAAAAATAAGATAAATAAAGATAAAACTATGTTGTTAATAAAAAACTTTAATTAGGTTAAAATTCAAATATTCTAATGGAAAAACTTTAATGCAAGGAGTCACTTGACTGTTAGCAACATAAAATATGACATATAAAAAAACCGGAAAATCATTTTTTCAAATCATTTTCCGGTCATCTTTTTCCAGACCGTAGCCTGCAAATTGATGGCAGGTTATTTTCGGTGCCTGATTTACTAACCATTCTCCGTAGAGGTTGACTTTCTTCAGGTTTTTTCTGGTCCATTTTGAATGATGGTATCTTTTTTACATAAAATTTAAACTATGCCGGAGCTTAATCTAAACTTTTTGTATTGAAAATAAACATCATTTTCAAAATTTCATCCCAGAAAGTAACCGGTTATTTACTCCTTTTTGCAAAGAACCGAATTCTCCATGAGATTTCGTTAAAGAGATTTTATCTCCGGTTTAACTCCCTCTTTTCAGATTTTGTTTCACCTTCGTTTCTTTCTGCTTTATGTAAAAGAACCTGCACTTTATTTTCACCTGCTGATACAAATGTACGTTCATTTATGTTTAAAAGTCAAATTATTAAAATCCCGGTTTCACACAATCTTTTAACAAATGATTTCAACAAATGTTTATAACCACTTTAAACGCTGGTAATTATTAGCTTTCAGCACGACGTTCTTTAAAAAATTTTTGTAAAAGAGCTATACTTTCATCTGCAAAAACATTCGTTTTTACTTTTGTACCCGGGTGTAAAATCTGTTTTGCCGTTTTTGAATAACCGCGCTTTTCATCTTTTGCTCCAAATACTAATTTTCCAAGACGGCTCCAATAAGAAGCTCCTGCACACATTAAACAGGGTTCTAAAGTAACGTACAATGTACATTCATTTAAATATTTGCTTCCCAGAAAATTTTCTGCAGCAGTAATAGCTAACATTTCAGCATGAGCTGTAACATCATTTAGTTTCTCCGTTAAATTATGGGCACGTGCTATTACCTGATTATTACAAACCACAACTGCTCCAATTGGTATTTCACCTTCATAATAAGCTGCTTGTGCTTCTTTTAAAGCTATTTCCATGAAATATTCATCGGAAAAAATCATCCTGTTTTATAATTTATTGCGAATTTATAATTTTATCTGAGTAAAATTTAATACATGTAAAAATTAAATAAGCAAGTATTTTTTTGTTTGTTAAAAGATTAAGTAATTTTGCTTGTCTTATGATGAATAATATCTCAAAATTTGATTTTACATAGAAAAAATTAAAGAGGGATTTATTTAAAATCATAAAAGGCTAAATTAATTTACATGTTTTTTTCGAAAAATTAAAATGATAGAAATATGAAAAAATTTTCTCTTTGGATTGTAATTATTTTTATTGCAACACCCTTTTTTGCATTTTCACAAAATAAAATGCTCACTGCTGCAGATGCTTCTTATATGAATCCTGCTGTTTTCCCAAAGTTTATGCGTCAGTTGCAATGGATTGGCGATACTCATCAATTCGCATATAATAAAAACAATAAAATCATTGCTTTGCAAGTAAATAAACCTGATGAAAACCTTCTCTTTAATTTAAAAACGTTTAACACCGATTTGAAAAAGTCCGGATTTAAATCCATGTCACGATTTCCACAATTTAAGTTTATTAAACAGGGGGTTGCTCTTTTTTCAAATAAAGGGGTTTTCTATCAATATAACTATATAACACATAAAGTCAAAAAATTAAACACTATACCAAAGGGTGCTGAAAATGTGTTTTTTAATAAAAATAACAATAAAGTGGCATATACTTTAAAAAACAACTTGTTTTATGCCGAAAATGGAAAATCAATACAAATTACACATGAAAAAAATCCGGGAATAGTAAACGGACAGATTGTTTCAAGAAATGAATTCGGTATTGATAAGGGTATTTTTTGGTCTCCTAACGGAAACAGCCTTGCCTTTTATCGTAAAGATCAGTCGGGAGTAACAGATTATCCACTGGTAAATATTAATCCTCGTCCTGCAAAACTTAAAAATATAAAATATCCCATGACGGGGATGACAAGCGAAATAATAAAACTTGGCGTTTATAATTTTATTTCCGGAAAAACCATTTACCTGGATACAGATACCGGTCATTTTGGTGGAAAAAATCACTATCTTATTTCCGTTACCTGGGGGCCTGAAGAAAAATATATATACCTGGCTATTTTAAACCGGGGGCAAGATCATCTGTGGATGAATAAATATAATGCTCAAACAGGAAAGTTTGTAAAAACACTTTTTGAGGAAACAAATCCAAAATATGTAGATCCTTCTAATCCGCTTTACTTTAATCCTTTTAATCCTGATCAATTTGTATGGATAAGCCGAAGAGATGGGTGGAACCATATGTATTTATATAATACTGAAGGGAAACTATTAAAACAACTGGGAAAAGGACGTTGGGAAATAACGAAATTTTTTGGGTTTTATCGTAAAAATAAAATTTATTATCAATCAACAAAAGAAAGTCCTATTCAAAAAAACATCTATTCTGTCGATATTCGCACTAATAAAATTTCCCGTTTATCTTCGGATCATGGTACTCATGATGCTGTTATAAGCAAAGATGGTAGATATTTAATTGATAATTATAGTAACCTTGAAACGGCAAGAGCTTATAATTTAATTAGCTATAAAGGAAAAATTATACGAACACTTCAGAAAGACGCACACCCTTTAAAAAATTACAATCTGGGAAAAATGTCCATTTTTAATATCAAATCACCTATAGATGGACGCAAATTATATTGCAGGATAATAAAACCTGCTAACTTCGATAGTACGAAAAAGTATCCTGTTATTGTATATGTTTATGGCGGCCCGCATGTACAACTTATTACTGACTCTTGGTTAGGAGGTGCCGGATTGTTCCTGAATTATCTGGCACAAAGCGGATATGTTATTTTTACACTGGATAATCATGGTTCAGAAAACAGAGGAAGAGAATTTGAGCAGGTAATTTTCAGGCATTTGGGTACTAATGAAATAAAAGACCAGATGGCAGGGGTAAAATATTTAAAAACACTTCCTTTTGTTGATACTACAAAAATTGGGGTAGATGGTTGGAGCTATGGTGGTTTTATGACCACCTCATTAATGGTTCGTAAGCCAGGAGTTTTTAAAGTGGCTGTTGCCGGTGGACCTGTTATCGATTGGAAATATTATGAGGTGATGTATGGAGAACGTTATATGGATACCCCCAAAGAAAACCCTGAAGGATATAAAGAAGCCAGTACATTAACTTATGTAAAAAATTTACAGGGACATTTAATGCTAATACATGGAACTATGGATCCTGTTGTTGTTTGGCAAAATAGTTTAATGTTCTTACAGAAAGCCATTGGAATGAATAAATTAATGGATTATTTTGTTTACCCCGGTCAAGAGCATGGCGTACGAGGAAAAGACAGAATCCAGCTTACACGAAAAATCAAAACCTATTTTGATGATTGGTTGAAATAACTGATTAAGGCTTTGAATTTATAATTGGAAATACTATTTATTAATAAATAAAAAGAGGCCGTCTTTTAAAGATGGCCTCTTTAGCAATGTAAACCAAAATGTTATTATTTTAATGTTATAGTTTTTGTTTCTCCATTTATGGTGATGGTTGCTATGTTATCACATAACCCTTCTCCATAATCTAACACTCTTGTTGCTCTTCCTTGTATTTTAATATTAACTGTTCCTGCTACAAAATATTTACAACTTAATATTTTTACAAGTGGTTTTACAATTTTACTTTCCCATGCAACTCCATTTGCGCGTACTCCATATGATGTTCCTGTAATAAGAAAAACATCATCCTTACGATCTTTAGGAGTAGTCATGCCACGTGCCCATTCTCTAATAAACTTGGATGTCCAGGAAATTGTTCCCCCATTATCTTTTTTAGTGATTACACCTATTACTTCTGTTGTAAAAATGAGATGACCTTTTTTATTTAAACCTCTGTTAATTATTGATTTAGATCCGGAAATCTTATTGTCATTAACGAAATAATTATCAAAACGATAAGTAATAACAGTTCCTGGTTTCCAATAGGGACCATTAAAAGAAATAAGTATTTTACCTCTACGGTAACGACCATCTTTTCCCTTACAGTTTGTATTTCCAAAGTCAATCGTTAAAACCCTGGGCCTTGCATTTGTGTCCAAGGTTATGGTAGAACAACCTCCAAGATAATTTGTTTCTGCTGCTGAACTTTTAAAAAAGTTTACAACATTATAAGCTTCATTACCAATATCTGTTGAATTGGTAAAAATACTTTGTGCAAGAAACTCATCTGAAGAATAAGTCGGTTCATTTGTGCTTTGTTGATTTTTTTGACAAGAACTGAAAATAAACCCGGTAATAAAAATAAATATTACACTGAAGAACAGAATGTTAAATTTTTTCATTTTAATCTTATTTTAGTTTTTTATAGTCATTAGACAAATTAAAATCATTAAATATTCCCCAATACATCTGTTTTCATTATTAATTCATATACATTTACTCTACTTTTGCATGAAATATTAAATTAACTCCGCCTTAAATGCCCTATTATTTTAAAGCGCTTCAGGTTTTTTTGTTAGCGATGATAAAATATTTCTACGCTCCTATTTATGGTGTTGCTATAGGGTTAGGGTTTTGGTGGAACTATTTTGCGTTGATATCTGGCGGTTTAATTGGTTTTTACATATACTATTATTTTTCCAGAAGGATAATAGAAATGTTTCGTTGGATTGGACAAAATTTCCGGAAGTTAAAATCCAAAAATATCAGTACTAATGTTAACCCATCTTTGAAAAAGAGCCATCCTTCGAAAATAATTTTTAAAAGGAATAGGTGGATTGTAAAGCTGAAATATCATTATGGTATGTGGGGAATAATTATTTTAACTCCTGTTTTGCTTTCATTACCAATAGGAGCCTTTTTACTTAGAAAATATTATTTCAATAATAAAAAAGCTTTACCTCTGATGTTTCTATCTATTATTGTAGAAGGGTTTATGCTATGCCTGGCATATTATGAATTAGCTAAAATTTAATGCAGAGAAATTGTGAAAGCCATATTTATCCCATAGTAAATAGCAGTATTTCTTCCTGCTATAGCTACAGGAGTATATATAACTATTAAATAATTCTTTCCGGTTTCTATTGTTACTCCTGTATTAAATATAAGACCAAAATCTGAAAACCTGTCATAAAGTCGATTTTTATAATGAAAATCAAGTCCCCCTATAAGTTGAAGTTGTTGATTAAAAATATAATATCCAATCTCAGAATGAGCAAATAACTCATTGGAATAATTACTTCCATTTGCTAAAGTGTTCTGCAATTGCACATCTGTGTCTAACGAAAGCCTTTCAGAAAACTGATTAGTAAAGGTGATGCCGTAAGCAATAGATGTTGTTCTCCAAGGCTCGGATGTGGCAGGTAAAGCTAAAAAGGAAAGCCGGTTATTAATAAAATTTATTCCTAATAATAAAGCTCCGGCAAATTTTTTATTTCTGAGAAAAGTATATTTTGAACCAAAAGATAAAGAAGATAAGTCTGTTGTCATAATCGTGCCAACTTCCATATCTTGTGTTAACCCATATGTAAACCTTAAATATAAATCGCTTGTTATATCAATACTATCTTTGTTGGGAGAATAATAAAATTGTTTACCATAAGAGGAAAAACCTTTTTTCGACATTAAATAAGAAAATGAAGGTTCAATTTCTGAATGATGAAAAGGAACTGTATATGCATTTGAAACAACCAATTTTGATGAGGAAACCCCACTAACTTGTGAATAACCTGAAAATGACTGTAAAAAAAATATGCCGGTTAATATAAAAAGAATTGCCTTAATTCGCATAAACTAAAAAATTAAATAGCAAAAGTAGTTTATTTTATAAGTATAATAATTACTAAACAATAAGAAAAAATTAATGCTTTTTCTTAATATTCCTATATTGAAATAATTAGACACAAAATATTTTTATTGGGAATAAATTTCCTCTATAATATGATTATACTTTTTTAATATCACTCTTCTTTTCAGTTTAAGTGTAGGAGAAAGTTCTCCGGTCTCTGTTGACCAATTTTCGCATACTAGTCTAAAAACCTTTATTTGTTCTGTATGTCCTAATTGCTTGTTATAAAGGTCTACCTCCTGCTGATAGCGGGCTATTACTTTTGGTTTTCTTATCAGTTCTTTGTTATCTCTGTATTTAATATTATGTAGAGAACACCATTTATGCAGATAATCAAAATCAGGAACAATCAGTGCGGCAGTAAACTTTTTATTTTCACCAACGACCATTAATTGCTCAATAAACATAGATTCTTTGAAAATATTTTCAATCATCTGCGGAGCCACATATTTTCCTCCTGAAAGTTTAAAAATTTCCTTTTTCCTGTCAGTAATTCTCAACATTCTCATGTCGTCCAATTCACCAATGTCGCCGGTATGAAACCAACCATCACTATCAATTACTTCACGTGTTTTCTCAGGATCTTTATAATAACCTTTCATCACATTAGGTCCTTTTACCAAAATTTCACCATCATCTGCAATTTTTACTTCAACACCATCCGCCAACACACCTACCCATCCAAACCGGATATATGGATAGTATGATTTATTAGCTGCGACAACAGGTGAGGTTTCTGTCAACCCGTAACCTTCCTGTACTAAAATTCCTGCAGCCCAGAAAATACGGGCAAGCCGTGGTTGCAAAGCAGCTCCTCCTGAAATAACACCTTTTAAATGACCGCCCAATGCTTCTTTCCATTTATTTAAAACCAGTTTTCGTGCTATACTGAGCTGCATGTTATATAACTTGCTTCTTTCTTTTGGGTTTGGGTTGTATTTATCACCAATCTTTACAGCCCAAAAGAAAATAGATTTTTTTATTCCGGTCATTTCACGTCCTTTCAAAATAATTTTATCATAAATTTTTTCAAAAACACGCGGAACTGTAATAAAAGTATGAGCTTTTATTTCCTGTAAATTTTCTACAATAGTCTCTATACTTTCGGCATAATAAATTGATAAACCTACCGACTGCCATACATAATTCCCTGTCCGTTCTAAAATATGACACATAGGTAAAAAACTTAACGCACGATCACCTGGTTGTAAATTAGCTACATAATCTTGCGACATGTAAACGTTACTGATAACATTTTTGTGTGTTAGCATTACACCTTTGGAAAGTCCTGTTGTTCCGGAAGTATATATTAATGTTAGCAGATCGTCTTCACTTACTTCCTTTTTCCTGTTTTCTATCATTGGAAAAAGTTCCATTTCTTTTTCTGCATTATCTACAAAAAGCTCTTGCCAGTTTTTAGCTCCTTTTACATCATCAAAGGTGTAAATATCTTCTAAAGTATCAATATCATTTACAAAATGTTTTAGTCTTTCATATAAATCTTTATCCGATACTATTAACATTTTAGCCTCTGAATGAGATAATATATGCTGATATTCAGTATCACTAATTGTAGGGTAAATGCTAACATGCACACAACCTATCTGTGTCATACCCATATCCACAAAATTCCACTCCGGACGATTATTACTTACTGTAGCAATTTTATCTCCTTTTTTAAAGCCTTTGTTTAACAGTGCTATACTAAATAAATCAGTATATTTTCTGTAGTCAGCCGTACTAAAAGTTTCCCATTTTCCATGTCTTTTTACAGCAAGGGCAATTTCCTTGGGGAAATTCTTTTCGGCATTAGTTAATAAATCAAAAGTTCTCTTTACTGATTCCATTTTTTAGACCTTTAAGGAGTTAAAAATAAGCATATTTATCTATATATGTGTGCTACAAAACATTACACCACTAATATATAAATATTTTCTTAAAAAAATACGTATTTAAAATAAGATTATAGAATTTATGAAATTGACTTTAATCCTTATGATTTGAGAACATTACGTGTGATAGCGTATTATTAGATAAAAAATATGAAAATGGTTTTAGCAGTATTTATTTTAGAAGTAAAAAGCTTATGCGACCGTTTTGTTTTTTATTATTTTTGCGTCCATGGAAAAAAGAGAAGTCGTATTAAGTGGAATCAGGCCTACGGGTCATCTACATCTTGGAAATTATTTTGGTGCGGTAAAGAATTTTGTTAAAATGCAAGACACCAATGATTGTTATTTTTTTATAGCTGATTATCATTCGCTTACAACGCATCCCCATCCTGATAATTTGCAAGGTAATGTACGACAGGTTTTAATTGAGTACCTTGCTGCAGGTCTGGATCCTGAAAAAGCTACTCTTTATTTGCAGAGTGACATACCGGAGACAGCTGAGTTATATCTTTTCCTGAATATGAATGCGTATTTAGGAGAATTGGAGCGAGTAACAACTTTTAAGGAGAAAGCACGAAAGCAGCCCAATAATGTAAATGCCGGATTACTCACTTATCCCACGCTGATGGCTGCTGATATTATTATTCAGAAGGCAGCTAAGGTTCCGGTAGGAAAAGATCAGGAACAAAATTTAGAAATGACCCGCACGTATGCACGGCGCTTTAATAAGATGTATAATACCGATTTCTTTCCTGTTCCAAAGGCTTTTAACTTTGGTGAAGCTTTGGTGAAAATTCCGGGATTGGATGGTTCCGGGAAAATGGGAAAATCAGAAGGTGAAGGGAATGCGATTTTTCTAAATGACGATCCAAAGGTTATCAGGAAAAAGATTATGCGTGCAGTTACTGATAGTGGACCAACAGAAAAAAATCAGCCTAAACCTGAACCTATTGAAAACCTTTTTACTTTGCTGAAAGTGGTTTCTAAACCTGAGGTTGTAGCATACTTTGATGAAAAATATAATGATTGCAGCATTCGTTACGGGGACTTGAAAAAACAACTTGCAGAAGATGTTATTGCTTTTACAACCCCTTTTGCCGAAAAAATTAAAGCTTTGGATGCTTCTGATGATTATATTTTGAAAGTTATGAATATGGGAGCTGAAAAAGCCAGAGCCAATGCCCAAAAAACAATGAGAGAAGTCAGGGAGATTATTGGTTTTCGTAAAATTTATTAAATACAAAACTATAAGTTATTTCAACGCTGGGCTTTTTTGTACCTTTGCACACTAATTTAGTGTAACATTGGGAAATACAGATATAAAAACAGAATATCAACCGGAAAGGGCTGTACTGGTAGGAGTTAGTACTCCTGAGCAATCAAAAGATAAAATTGAAGAGTACTTGAATGAACTGGAGTTTCTGGTAGAAACGGCAGGAGGTATTACAATTCATAGATTTATTCAAAACCTTCCTTATTCAAACCCTCAAACTTATGTTGGCAGTGGTAAATTGGAAGAAATTGCACAATACATAAAAGCTGAAAATATTGATATAGTTGTCTTTGATGATGAACTGGGGCCATCACAACTAAGAAACCTGGAGAAAATATTAAAATGCAAAATTCTTGATCGTACTAACTTGATACTGGATATTTTTGCAAAAAGAGCTCGAACTGCCCATGCTAAAGTACAAGTTGAATTGGCCCAATATCAATATATGCTTCCACGTTTAACGCGTATGTGGACACATCTTGAGCGGCAAAAGGGAGGTATTGGTCTTAGAGGGCCGGGGGAAACAGAAATAGAAACTGACCGCCGTATTATCCGCGATAAAATTACTTTACTAAAGAAAAAGTTAAAGGAAATAGATAAGCAGAAATTTACCCAACGAAAAAATCGTGGCCATATGGTTCGTGTGGCATTGGTGGGATATACCAATGTTGGCAAATCTACACTGATGAACCTTATAAGTAAATCGGATATTTTTGCTGAAAATAAATTGTTTGCCACACTGGATACCACAGTAAGAAAGGTTGTAATCGATAATCTCCCGTTTTTACTTTCTGATACAGTTGGATTTATAAGAAAACTACCCCATGGTCTGGTAGAATCCTTTAAATCTACACTTGATGAAGTACGTGAATCGGATTTGCTGATTCATGTTGTAGATATTTCACACCCTGAGTTTGAAGAGCAAATGAAAACAGTACAAAATACTCTTCAGGAAATTGGTGCCGGTGAAAAACCCGTAATCACTTTATTTAATAAAATCGATAAACTTGAGGATAGTGAAGAAAGAGAAGGAGACTTACCTAATAAAATGGAAGTTTTACAAGCTACCTGGATGAGCAAAGAACATCAACCGGCATTTTTCCTTTCGGCTATTACCAAGGAAAATTTTCCTGAGTTCAGGAAGTTACTTTATGATAATATACGCAGAATACATGCAATAAGATATCCGTATAATAATTTTTTATATTGATATGAAATATTATTTCCGGATATAGGCTGTTTTTTTAAATAAAAAAGGATTTCTTTTGTCTTTATCGCCTTTAATTATTTGCTAATCAATAGTAAATAAAGCATGTTACTTTTATCTTTAAAAAAACAAATAATTTATATGGTTATTTAAAAAATATATGACTATATAATTTGTACCTTTATAAACTAAAAACCAATTGGAATGAAAAGACGCTGGAAAGTAAAGGAAGAAGCCGTAAAACAAGACGTTGAGCATCTGTCAGCAGCTTTAAATATTCATCCAAAATTAGCTAATTTATTAGTTCAGCGTGGAATTCGTACCTTTAAGGAGGCGAAAGCTTTTTTTAGACCTTCTCTGGAAGATTTACATGATCCTTTTTTGATGAAAGATATGGATAAAGCCGTAGCACGAATATTGACGGCCATCAAAAACAATGAAAGGATAATGATTTATGGTGATTATGATGTAGATGGAACTACGGCTGTATCATTGGTGTATATGTTTTTAAAAAATATTCATAAGAACCTGGAATTTTATATTCCTGACAGGTATAAAGAGGGATATGGAATTTCTTTATTAGGGATTGATACAGCAAAAAAACATGATGTAAACTTGATAATAGCACTAGACTGCGGCATAAAAGCCATTGATAAAATTGAGTATGCCAATGGAAAGGGAATTGACTTTATTATTGGGGATCACCATCGTCCCGGGGATAAAATTCCTGAAGCTGTTGCCGTTCTCGATCCAAAACGAAAAGATTGCCAATACCCTTTTAAAGAGCTGTCGGGTGCAGGTGTTGGATTTAAACTTACCCAGGCATTGGCGCAGGAGTTAAATATTCCAAAAGAGAAAGTGTTTTCAGGAATAGATTTAGTTGCAGTAAGTATTGCCTCAGATATTGTTCCTATTGTTGGCGAAAACAGAATTTTAGCATATTATGGTTTAAAAAAAATTAATAACAATCCACGTCCCGGGATTCTTGCCATATTAAATGCTGCTGGTTTTCAGGTTCAAGAACCAAAAAAAATGGCAAATACTATTTTCTCCAGAGAGATTACTATTAACGATTTGGTTTTTGCTGTTGGGCCTCGTATTAATGCTGCTGGACGAATAAAAGATGCTACTCACTCTGTTCGGTTACTAATAAGTTATAATGATGACTATGCACTAAAATTGGGTGATGAAATTGATGATTTGAATACAACCCGTCGTGATCTTGATAAGCAGATTACCGAAGAAGCACTCTCTATGATTGATGAGAGTTATATGCAAAAGTCGAAAAAAACAACGGTATTATACAATCGTAACTGGCATAAGGGAGTTATTGGTATTGTAGCTTCCCGCTTAATAGAAAAACATTATAAACCAACTATTATTTTAACATATTCAGATGGTTTGATTACCGGATCTGCTCGTTCTGTAAAAGATTTCGATATTTATGATGCTATAGATTCATGCAGCCATTTACTCGAACATTTTGGAGGTCACATGTATGCTGCCGGACTGGCAATGAAACCGGAAAACCTGGAAGCTTTTATTGAAGCTTTTGAAAACTATGCTGAAGAACATCTTACTGAAGAAATGATGATTCCTGAAATTGAAATTGATGAGGAAATATATTTTAGTGATATAAACTCTAAGTTTTACAGGATATTAAAACAGTTTGCTCCTTTTGGCCCGGGCAATTTAACTCCATTGTTTATGTCGCAAAACCTTATTGATACCGGGTATGCACGTTTGGTAGGGAAAAACGGGGATGCTAAACATTTGAAATTTGAACCTGTTCATAAAAATCATTCCGGAAACCCCATTAGTGCTATTGGTTTTAACCTGGGACATTTCTTTGATTCAATTCAAAAAAACGAACCGTTTAAAATTTGTTATTACATTGAAGAAAATCATTGGCAAGGTAAAACAACTTTGCAATTACGGGTAAAAGACATACTTCCCAACGATGAAATGACTTAAATTTTATACTTTTGGCTTCCTATTTATAAAAAATTAAAAAAATGAAAATTTTTAAAGCTATTGCTGTAATTTTTTTTACTGCTATTTTTATACCTATTGCCTCAGGTCAGAATGTTAAAAGGGAATTTTCTCTTGTTGATTTAAGAAAGATACATAATATTTCTTCTCCTGCTATTTCGCCTGACGGAAAGAAAGTGGCTATAATTGACTCCAAGCCGGTGTGGAAAACTGATAAAAACCGGCAGCAAATAGTATTATTGCAGATTGCAACACGCAAGAAACGAATACTTTCTCAAAACCGGAGTTCTATAGGAAATCTACGTTGGTCACCAAAAGGAACGAAATTAGCATTTCTTGCCAAAGCCCCTAAAAGTAAAAAAGTTCAAATATTTATTTTACCCATGAATGGTGGAGACGCTTTACAGGTAACACATTCTAAAACCGGAGTGGCAAGATTCGAATGGAGTCCGGATGGAAAAAATATTGCTTTTATTGTCCAGGATACTATTCCTAATCCTAAAGCAATAAAACATCATGAAGATGCTTTTAAGGTTACAGATAATAATTACCTTACCCGTGCACAAGTACAACCATGGCATTTATGGCTGGTGAAGTCCAACGGAAAAGATGCAAAACAACTTACACATGGAAAATGGAGCCTTGGCACTGACCAGGGTAGCCTTTCAGCTATCTCGTGGTCTTCTGACGGACAGCACATTGTTTTCACAAAATTTCCTGATGTATGGGAAGGAAACGCCTGGCATTCCGTGTTGGGAGAAGTTAATTTGAAAACAGGAAAAACAACTGTAATTGTTGATAAACAAGGTGCTACCAATGCCCATTTTGCTCCCGGAAAAAATATTATCGCTTTTAGCAGGCCAAAAAATGGTGATCAAAACAATGGTAATGCTGTTTATATTATGAAGGATAATAAAATTATTGATGTTACTGCTGATTTAAACAGGAATATTAATAATTATATCTGGTCTTCCGATGCTGCCGGACTTATATTATCTGGTGATAAAGGTACATCTTCAGTAATTTGGTATCAGCCACTTAACGGAAAAGCAAAAGAACTTCCCACAGGAAATGTAGAAGTAAATGCCTACAGCATAAAAACTTCAGGTAAGGGAGTACTTATATTTACAGGTAGTACGTCTATACATCCTAACGAATTATATTTAAAAAGAAGCTATGCTTCAATTCCCTCATCATTAACTGATTACAATGCCTTTGCTGACTCTTTGCAATTGGGAAAATCTGTTACTGTAAATTGGAATGGCCCGGATGGTTTTAAAGAAGATGGAGTTTTGACTTACCCGCCTGATTTTGAAAAAGGTAAAAAATATCCTTTAGTATTGGTTATTCATGGAGGTCCGGAAAGTGCATCTATTTTAAGGTTTTCGTCTCTGGTACAGCTTCTGGCAGCAAAAGGTTTTTTAGTATTTCAACCCAATTATCGAGGAAGTACCAATTTGGGAAACAAATTTCAACATGCTATTTTCAGAGATACCGGTAAAGGACCGGGAGAAGATGTTATGGCCGGGTTAAAAAAAGTGGAATCTATGGGTATTGTTGATAAATCACGTATTGGTGTGAGTGGCTGGTCATATGGCGGCTACATGACCTCATGGCTTATTGGAAAATATCCTGATGTATGGAAAGCTGCAGTTTCGGGTGCAGCGTTAAACGACTGGGTAATGGATTACACTATTGCTTATTATCAAAAAGGAGATTTATATTTTTTTGGAGGCTCGCCATGGGTGAAAAAATATTGGAAAATATGGAGAAAACAGTCGCCAATTGAATATGCGGATAGAGCGAAAGCCCCTACACTTATTATGGGTGATGCGGGAGATCCAAATGTTCCTATAGTTAATAGTTATCAAATGTATCATGCTTTACGCGATAATGGTGTAAAAGTAGATTTTTATGTGTATCCTGTTAACACACATTTCCCTCATGACATTGTTCGCACTACTGATGTATATCGTCGTTGGGTGGATTGGATGGTAAAATATTTAAAATAATTAGTTGTCACATAAAAAAAGGCAGATTTCAAGATAGAAGTCTGCCTTTTTTTTATTGAAAAATTCCCGGTTTACTCAAGGTGTGCAAAAAAATTTTTCATTTTCAATGCCAGAATAATTAAAATAACACCTATTATTAACGAAATAATACCGGCAATAACAACCAGGGCTTCTGCGGCTTTAAAAGGATTGGTAAATAATAATATACCAAAAATCAAACTAATTACAGAACTAATTATCAGAGTATTTTTGCTTTTTAATTCAGAAGTAACTTTAAAAGCAAAAATCAATTGTAGTATTGCTAAAAATATAGCCCAGCTGCCCACAATTATGACAAAAACTTCCAAAGAATCTTTACTGTAGAAGGTGAGAAAGAAACCTATTACCAGCAATATAATTGTTTCTATTAGATCTGTAGCATAGGATAATTGATTTTTTATATTTAATATTACTCCGACAAGCATTGCCAGTCCGAGGATCAGAACCACAATTCCCAGATATGTTACTACTGTTAGTAATGTTGCACCGGGAACAAAGATAACCAGTGCTCCAAATAAAACTGCAATAAGGCCATTGACAGCCAGTACTCCCCATTTATTAAAATGATTTATATTTTCCATGATTATTTTTTTATAAAATTAAGCAAATTTCAACTATTAAATAAAACTTTTTTAATGTAATACTGACTATATGGGTTTTAATAATTTTTTAAATGCGATACATTTTTTATTATTTGCTATAGATTAAATTGTAACCGTGTTGCGGTAGGGATTGAAACGGCAGCTGCCTGTAATGAAAAGCAGATGGGGTGTTTTCCGGAGGGTGCGACGAGGGGAGCGCCCCGAAGGAATTTACACCCCACGCTTTTTGTTACTGGCACTATAGTGGAAAGCCCGGCTACCGCCCAAAGTGTTATAATAAACTTGTTATTTTATAGTGTTTATATGAAGGGTATTTTTCACAATTTTAATTGATTCTAAAATGCAATATCTGTGTTGAAGTGAAAAAATAAGTTTTAATTTTACCAGCAAAATTATAAATCTGGAAAGATGAAGCGATAATTTATGTTTTATTTATCCGATTTTAAACTTAAAAATCATGAAAAAAGTTGTGTTATTATACTGGGGAAAGGGTGGAAATGTTGAAAAAGCAGCTAACACCATTTACCAACAGTTTGATCCTGAGATTATTGACATTTTCCCGCTCGATAACTTCAATGTTGAAAATCTGGATCAGTATAAATTAGTTATTTTAGGTGGCTCAACAGTAGGTGCTGAAAACTGGCAAGATGCTACAAATGATAATATGTGGAATAATTTTTTAAGAAAGATTGAAAATAAAGACCTTAGTAAGCTTACTTTTGCAGCATTCGGATTGGGAAATCAAGTTCTTTATCCAAATCATTTTGTTGATGGTCTGGGCTTTTTTAATGAAGAGATTTCCAAAACAAATGCTAAAGTTATTGGTAAATGGCCTACAGAGGGATATAGTTTTACTGATTCGGAGGGGGAAGAAAACGGTATGTTTTACGGACTTGCTCTTGATGAGGATACTGAACCCGAACTAACTGCTGAACGGGCAAAAAAATGGACTGATGAATTAAAAAAAGAAATGGGATTTTAAAAGAAAATACTTAATAAACTGAAAGTCCGTCTATTTTTTATGGCGGACTTTTTTATTTTTATCAGGTTTTATTAATTTTTTATAGTTGTTATATCTTTTCATAATGTCCTTAACGAATTTATAAGTTTCCCATCCGCGCATGTATCCGTTTTTCACTACCGGGTCGTGATAGAAGTGTTTTTCTGATAAATGCAGAACATAATAATCTACGTTATTATTCCAAATGTCAGGGTTTTTACCATATTTTTTTGCTAAGGCTCTTGCATCCATTATATGCGATATTCCTCCATTGTATGCAGCCAAAGTAAATTTAATTCTGTTAATTCCTGTAATACTGTCGGGGAGTTTTTTTTCTATAGATTTCAACAGTTTTACACCGGCGAGTATTTGTTCTTTTGGTGAAGAATTAACAGTAATATTATAATTTTTCATAGCTTCGGGCATAAGTTGCATTAAACCATAAGCTCCAACCCAGGAACGTTGATTTTTTTTAAATCCTGATTCCTGATAAATTATTGCTGCAAGCAAACGCCAATCCCACCCTAACTTTTGTGCTGCAAGTTTTATTTCACTATCATATGGAGATAAATGACCACCTTTAAACGACCAGTATTTTGCTATGGAAATACTTTTTGTAGCCATATTTTTGAAATATTTGTTATAAAGCAATCGGGATTGAAGAGTGCGGTTAAATTTGGAAAGCCACCTGTTAATTGTGTCGAGTAGGGGTTTTTGGTCTTTTCTTACTGCCCATGCTATTTTCTGGTCGAAACTTAAGGGTGTGTTTACGTCAAGGTTAGGGTAAATTTTTGCTGCAACCCTTGCTACAATTTCATCAGCTACTGTATAATTAATTTTTCCGTTTGCCACAGCTTTAATTAAACTTTCTGTGTCGAGAGTATCCTGAATAATATGGATGGTATCGGCAATTTGATTTTGCATATCCAGCAGATGGGAGTAGAAAATTGTACCTTTTTGAACATAAACCGTTTTACCGGCTAGCTCCATTGGGTTTCTTATAAGATATTTATTTATCTCATCAGCGGTTTTCATTTTTTTGTACCCTTTGGGTTTTCTTTGTACCAGTACTTGCCGGGTGTAAAATAAGGGATGGGTAAAAGCTAAATTTTTCATTCGTTGGGAGGTAACTGTCAGTCCCATGGCAAGTAAATCCACTTTTCCCTGTTGTAGTAAAGAAATTGCAGTATCCAGATTTTCCTGAATTCTTAAATCTACTGATACCCCTAACCATTTAGCAAAATGTTGTAATAAATTATATTGGTAGCCCATAGTCTGGCCTTTATAAATAAAAAAATTGCTTGCTCCATAATCTGTTAAGGCGATGATTTTTTTTTGTTTCAGTATGGTATCTAGTAAATTTACTTTTTGATTTTTTTGGTTTGTATGTTTGGGTAAAGGGCTTAAGCAACCTGAAAAAAACATCCATACAAAGAAAAATATGAAAACAAATAAACTAAATATTTTTAGTTGGTTACGTTTCATGGTGCCTAAAATACAAAAAATCAGAAAAAAACAATCATCATATTGATATATGATTAAATAGTTTAAATAAATAGGTGTTATTTTGTTGTGGTTAACAAAAAAGTTCTTTCTTTTGCCGCAAATTTATATAGTATTTAAAAAGCTCTTTATAATAAATTAAAATATTATTAACCAGTGATTTAAAATATTGTTATTTTTGATTATTATCCTATATATTTAAAATATTATCCCATGGCATTTATAAATAAAGAAAAAGTATTCAGTCGTCGATGGTTTATCGACTACAGTCTTATTATTATTGGCTCTTTTATTTTGGCAGCTGGTTTTGTCCTTTTTATTACCCCCTATAAAATTGTTCCCGGGGGTGTTTATGGTATTTCCATTGTATTACATTATATATTCGGAACGCCTGTTGGTATGGTAGCTTTGGCTTTTGACATACCCTTAACGATTATTGGAATTAAAGTACTTGGTCCGCGTTTTGGAGTAAAAACAGTTGTAGGGTTTACCCTTACGGCGTTTTTCAATGATGGTTTAACGTATTTATATGGATATGAACCTCTTGTAAAGGGTGATGCTTTGTTGTCTTCAATTTTTGGAGGTTTATTTTTAGGAGTAGGCCTTGGATTGATTTTTAAGTCAAAAGCTACATCCGGAGGTACAGATATAATTTCTATGATTATTAGTAAGTACACTCATATTCCTGTGGGTCAGTTAATGATTTTAGTTGATTCAACTATAGTATTGCTTGGACTAATTGTATTTAAGGACTGGAAAATACCTCTTTACTCACTTATTGTAATTTTTATTACCGGAAAAGTTGTAGATACTATTTTGGAAGGAATGAATTATGATAAAGTACTATTTATTATATCTGATAAATATAAAGAAATAGGAGATAAGATTATGAATGACCTTAACCGTGGTGGAACGATTTTTAAAGGAACCGGAATGTATAATAAAGCTGAGCGGCAAGTTATTTTTTCTGTTGTTAATCGCAGGGAAGTAACAATACTACAATCGTTTATTCATCAGGTTGACCCAAATGCTTTTGTTACAGTATTAAATTCAAATGAAATACTTGGAGAAGGGTTTAAATCATTAGGAGAAAAAGTGACTAAATAAAAACCTGAGTTCTACATAAGACTTTGTTTCAGTCATAGATAATTTTTTCCTGAACGATGCAAAATTTCGCAGGACTATCGGGATAATTCAAGGAATTTTGCGGAAGTATAGGGGAAAATTATCATGACCCTTTAGGGAAAGCCAACAAAAAGCCATCTTTGATGAAAAAAACTCACTCCCTGTTGGTTTTCTGTAGCTAAAGTCTTATGTCGAACTCAGGTTAAAAGTAAATGGGTTACTTTAGTAACCCATTTACTTTTATTTAAGGGTTTTCTAATTTTCTTTTCCCAGAAGAACGATTTCGTTGGCAACAACTTCTGTCATAAACTTTTTGTTTCCATCAGCATCTTCCCAGGATCTGCTGACAAGTTTTCCCTGAATACCTGTTTCTTTACCTTTAGAAAGGAATTTTTGTGCTAACTCAGCTGTTTTGCCCCATGCAACAATATTGTGCCATTGGGTTTCTTTTACTTGTTTTCCTTCTGCATCACGATAGTAATCATTTGTAGCCAGTGAAAATTTAGCCATAGTTTTGTTTTCACCAAAGGTTTTAATTTCCGGGTCGTTTCCCAGTCTTCCAATTAAACTTACTGAATTTCTTAAAGATGTCATTTTGTATAAAATTAATAGTTAATAAATAGAATTGACTTAATTGTTATTCATCATCAAAATAATATGTGAATCAAACAATGGTACAAAAGTAAAGCGGTGGTAATTTTTATTCGGTTAATAGTCATTTACTTCCGTTTAACATTCGTTTATAAACGGTTAAAAATGAAAAAAAACCTGAAGATAAGTAATTTACAACCACAATTAGTGGTTTAAATTTTATAAGGAGTAAAGACACATAAAATAAAGAAATACATTATTTATTTACAGGCGGTACTTTAAAGCTGATACTATATAAGATTGACTGTACCTGGAGAAGAATATTTCTTTTGTTATGATTTGGATAATAAACATATCCGAATAAAGTTACAATCTCATTAGTTTTATGATCTAGAAAAGTATAACTTACAAAAGGGCCACCCATAAAATCATGTTCTACTCTCCAAAGTCCAATTATTTCGGCGGCATATTTTGTAGGGAAGTTTGTAGTAATTTTATAGTGAGGGATTTCAAACTTTCTGTCTAATGCCATATACGAACCATTTGTAGGGCCTGGGATAAAGCGTCTTTGGTAATTCTGTATTCTGTTAAGAATACTTTCTCTTGAAAATTGTGCTGTATCTACATAAGGAACTGAAATTATCAATATTCCCTGGCTATACATGCTGGCTTCATGACGTATCCACATAAAACCAGGATCTGTTTTAGCAATATAAAAACCTGTTGGAACATCAAGTGTAAAGCCAAACTGTTTTTTAATTTTTTCTATTAATTTAACATCCAGGGAAGTTTTGAAAACGTCAATTATCCTTTGTCTTTCCAGTGCCTGAAAGCGCCTCATAATAACACTGTTATTGTTTGAAAATACTTTTTCGAAAACAGTAGAAGAAGGTGCTGTAATTGTAAAAACCAATTGGGGTGCTGCCCATACATCAGCTCTTAACCTGATACTGGGACGGGTAACTTTAGGGTCAATATTAACAACAATAATATTGCGTTGCTTTTTAAACATGTCATTAAAAATTTTTTCTGTGACATGTAACAATTTAAATTTTGGTTCCGGTTGTGGCAATCCATATTGAGGTGCTGCCATATATTTTTTAATTGTTTTACCTATAGTTCCCTTCCATTGCTGGTCATTTTGAAGAACAACCAATACTTCATCTGTTCCCCCTATTGAACTTGGTTTAATTTGCTGAGACCTTATATTCTTCTCATTTTTATTACCACTTTTTTTTGATTTAGAATTACAGGAAGACAATCCCGGTAATATAAGAATAGCTATCAGCAGAACCGAAAGAATATTTTTTAATTTCATGGCTTATAATTTTATCTTTTAGTATTTTATGTTTTAATAAGAAATTAAAATTTAGTTAAAAAAAATTACTATAAAATTAGCTGAAATATTTTAATTATAATTTTAAAAAAATAAAAAAGATAAAATTTTTATCCAATTGTAGCAATTTTAATTTTCATACCCGGCCTTAAGCGGTGGCTGTTACGAATATGATTTAATCGTTTAATTTGCTGTACAGTAACGCCATCATATTCCTGAGCAATATCCCATAAGGTATCTCCTTTTTTTACAATATGGTAAACATACTTACCATTTTTTATTGTAGAGGTATTTTTCTCGTTGGGTTTATAAACAAAAATTTTCTGACCGGGATAAATCCGGGAGTTTTTAAGGTTATTCCATTCTTTTAAATCAGTAGGTGTACATCTGTATTTTTTTGCAATGAGGCCAAGATTTTCTCCGGATCTGACGATATGCATTGTTTTACTTCCTGAGCGAGAAATTGGAACTCTGGTTTTTTGATAAAATTTACTGTTTCCGGAGCCATAAATTACTAATTTTTGACCCGAATAAATCCGGCTACTTCTTAGTTTATTCCAGAATTTTAACTGACTAACGTACACATGATATCGTTTTGCAATAAGTCCCAGGCTTTCACCATATCTTACAATATGAATATCACGATTTTTAATTTTTTTAATGTCGGCCAGTAATTTTTCCCGTTCTATTCCTTTTTTTGTTTTGTATGCGTACAATGCTTGTTCATTATTTATAAAGTCATCGGTAAATTGACGTGGAAGTCTGATTACAAATGTTTTACCTTTATAAGCAGGAATAATACCCATTTTAAACTGGGGGTTAAGAAATTTTAATTCATCCAATGGAATTCCTAACATTTCATGTAACTGATCAAATGATAATACATCATGTACTGTAACAGTATCTATATCATAAAAAAAGATGCCGGGCATCATTGGTTTCAGATTATGTTCAGCGCTATAGTGCATAATATAATTTACGGCAATAAAAGCCGGAACATAGCCCCGGGTTTCTCTGGGTAGAAATGGCCATATTGCCCAATAGTTTCTTGTTCCTCCGGCACGTCTAATAGCTCTGTTTACATTACCGGCTCCTGAATTATATGCTGCAAGTGCCAATGACCAATCTCCATAGATAGCATGCAAATCGGTTAAATGCTTGCAGGCAGCTTCTGTGGCTTTCACCGGGTCGTAACGATCATCAACCATAGATGTTACTTTAAGTCCGTAAACTTTTCCGGTACCATACATAAACTGCCATAATCCTTTTGCGCCTTTTGGTGAGCCGGCAGCAGGATTGAGAGCTGATTCAACTACTGCCAGATACTTTATTTCCAAAGGCATATTATATTTATCCAATTCCTGCTCTATCATTGGAAAATAAATTTTGGCAAGGCCCAGTACCTTTTCAGTAAGTCGTCTTTTTTTAATTGCGTATAAATCAATAAAAGCTTTAACTTGTTTATTATAAATAAAATTAAAAGGGGTTTCAACGTTTAATGCGGCTATCCTTTTTTGATATACAGAATCCGGAAAGGTTGGAATAATATTATCTGATATATTATGTTTTTTTCTGAGGTTTGTGTCTAATATAAGATATTGCTTTTTATAAAACTTTACATATGCCAGGCTGTCAAGGGCTTCAACAATAGGAGAGTCTTTTATAAGTTTATTGCCATTAACAATCATAGTTTTATGAATACTGTCGTTTACCCAGTCGAGATAACTTATTTTTTTTGGTAGCTGAATGCTGTCCCTGCTGGAGGGCATAATATCTGCCAAAGTGTCAACTTTTATTTTAGAAGAATCCACAATAGTTGTTAAAGAATCTTTCTTTTTAGGTTGTCCGAAAATTGCAGTGCTGACAAATGCAAAAATAAGTATGAGTTGAATTTTAAAATAAATTTTCATTTGTTTAAAGTTTATATCTCATTGGTCAAATGAAACATCTATATTATTTTGTTAAAACACGAAATAAATTGTAATGATAATTAAACCATACATATTTAATGAAGATATTGCCAATAAAATAATTTTTTTACCGGATAATTATATTTTACCCTTTTTTTTACTAAAAAAATAATTCTCTAAGGTAAGAAAATTATTATTTTTTCTTAGAGTCGTCATTTTCTTCAGCAGGCTTTTGATCCGGATTTTCACTAACCCCTTCCTTAAACTCTTTAACACCTTTTCCTATTCCCCTCATTAATTCGGGTATTTTTTTACCTCCGAAAAGTAAAATAATTGCTAAAACAATTAATACAATTTCAGGAGCTCCAAACCATCCTGCCTGATGTAACATTAAATTATTCATGATTCATTTCCTTTTAAGGAATACAAAAGTAACACAAATCAATTAACCAAATACAAAATGATTTTTTTCATTAAATAAAGTTGTAGCAATAAATATAAATTATACTAGATGAAAAGATAAATATACGGCTAATATAACCGAAGTTATAACAATTACAACGGTAACATTTGTTGGAAGTTTATCCTTTTCCGGATCATAATCGAATTTACTTTTCCACATTTTATTTTAAATTTTTTGGTAAATGACTCATTCTTCTGCCATTTTTAAAGAATACAACGAAGGCACCCGGGACTTTATTTTTGGTTATTAAAATTTTTCTGTAGTAGTTGGCCTGGCTAAAGGTATCAAACGAACCAACAGTATAAATGTAGTATCCATTATATTGATTTGACCTTATTTTTGATTCGGGAATATTGAAACGTTTGCTTAAATAAGACAGCGGAACAGGTTGACCATATTTAGCCCTTATCTGAACACGATATTCTAACATGGGTCTTGGAGGTGCCGGCATAATATGGCGTACAGGTTCTTTCACCTTTTTTTCAACAGGGTAAACGGGTTTTGGTTTAGGGGCTGTTTTCTTTGCCTTTTTAGGTGGCGAAAGAGGTTGCTTTGTAATATTAGAATTGTTGCTTCCAACAGGCCTGTTAAGAGTATTTTTTGTTGTGGTGGAGTAATTATTTTGTCTTCTTTGAAAAGTAGGAACGTTTCTTTTTTTACTGGTAAGTTTATAAGTTATCCCTATGGAAGTATAATTATATATATCATTTTTAGAAGTTAATAGAGGATCCATTTTTTTTGTGTTAAGAAATCTATTAACCGATTCTAATTGAAGACTCCAGGTGTTGTTAATTTTATAATTTACTCCAATTCCGCCTAAAAGTATTCCTTCCAGTGTTCTTCCGCCGATTCCTTTACCATGCCCATGCCCCATTTGCTCTAATAGAGTGGTGCTTGAAAGTTGAAATATCTCGGTATTGTAATTTGTTAAACCTATTCCAAAAGTTAAAAAGGCTCCCCATTTTCTCATTGGAGAATATCCTGAAATTAAGTTATTTATATTAATAGTAGAATTTATATTAAATTCCAGATAATCACCTTGCAAATATTGGTCTGAATTAATATTAAATCCTGACAGTTGTCCATAAATACTTTGTCCTCTTAACATAAAAACCGGAGATAATTCCCAGCCTATTTGTATTCCGGCTCCCATTCTCCACTCTGTATTGCCATTATATGTTGAAGGTAAAAATGAGGGTTGTTTAGGTTCTCCATAAAATAAACTGGCACCTGTTGACAATTGAATATTCCATGACCGCGAAAAGACAGTTGGACTTATTTTAACTGTTTGGGCTTGGCCAAATAAAGGAATTATTAGTAATAAACTAACAAATATTGCAGAATATATTTTAGTTGGCTTCATACTTAATTTTTTAATTAATAGTAAAAAAGTATTTTAAAAATGGATTCTGTAAATATAATGATTTTTAATTTATTACTTTATCCTGAGATTAAAATAATTAACATATGTATGTTAACATGACATACTGTTGATATATGACAAAAAAATAAAGTCTTCTGAATAAATTTCAAAAGACTTTATCTTATAATATAAATATATCTTATTTGATATTATCTATCCAAATTTGGATTTCATCTTGTTGAATAGCAGAAAGAGATAATTTTTTCTTTTTCCTCAAGCCATTTAATTTTTGTTGAATAACGGTTACTTTATGTTCTTTTAGTTCTTCCGGTTTTGAGAATCCGGCTTCCATGATATGAATAGCCCATTCTTGGGGAACTCCTATTTTCATAAAGTCTTCAGGACCGTATGTTTTTACCGGTTTTTCAGGCCGCATTTGGGGAAAAAATAATACTTCCTGAATAGATGATTGGTTGGTCATAAGCATAGCTAACCTGTCAATGCCAATTCCCATTCCTGATGTGGGAGGCATACCATATTCCAGTGCACGCAGAAAGTCATAATCGATAAACATAGCTTCGTCATCTCCTTTTTCAGCAAGTTTTACTTGCTCCTCAAAACGTAATCTTTGGTCGATGGGGTCATTGAGTTCGGTATATGCATTGGCAAGTTCCTTTCCGTTTACCATGAGTTCAAAGCGTTCTGTTAATTCAGGGTTTTCCCTGTGACGTTTACATAACGGTGACATTTCAACGGGGTAATCGGTAATAAATGTAGGTTGGATATAATTAGCCTCACATTTTTCGCCAAAAATTTCATCGATAAGTTTACCTTTTCCCATTGAAGGGTCTGTTTCAATATCAAGTTTTTTACATACTTCTCTTAGCTGATCTTCATTCATGCCATTTACATCTATACCTGTATTTTCTTTAATGGCATCCAGCATGCTGATTCGTTTGTATGGAGCAGCAAAGTCAATGGTACGATCTCCTACCTGAATTTTTGTTGTGCCGTGTATGTCTGTGGTAATTTTTTCAATCATTTGTTCGGTGGTCTCCATCATCCACAAATAGTCCTTGTATGCAACATACATTTCCATTTGGGTAAATTCAGGATTATGGAAACGATCCATGCCTTCATTTCTAAAATCTTTAGCAAATTCATATACTCCTTCATAACCACCTACAATAAGCCTTTTCAGATAAAGTTCATTGGCAATACGCAGATAAAGGGGAATGTCAAGAGCATTGTGATGTGTAACAAATGGTCGTGCGGCAGCTCCTCCCGGTATAGACTGGAGAATAGGAGTTTCTACTTCCAGATAGCCTTTAGCATTAAGAAAATTACGCATAGACTGTAAAATCTGTGCCCTTTTTATAAAAATATCTTTTACAGGATCGTTAACAATTAAATCAACATACCTTTGGCGGTACCTTTGATCCGGATCGGTAAAAGCATCATAAACTTTCCCTTCTTTTTCTTTAACAATCGGGAGTGGTTTTAATGATTTTGCCAGGACAGTAAACTCTTTGACATGAATTGTGACTTCTCCCATTTTTGTAATAAAAGCATACCCTTTAATTCCAATAAAATCACCAATATCCAACAGTTTTTTAAAAACAGTATTGTACATTGTTTTGTCGTCACCGGGACATACCTCATCACGTTTTATGTAAATTTGAATTTTTCCGGAAGAATCTTTAATTTCAGCAAATGAAGCTGCCCCCATAATGCGCCGGCTCATAATACGTCCTGCCATAGAGACTTCCTGGTATAAGGCATTGTTTTCAGGGAAGTTATTTAAAACCTCCTGAGCGTGAGCATTTACCGGATAGGCGGCTTGTGGATAAGGATTGATACCCAGTTTTTTTAATTCTTGCAGTGCGTTTCTTCTTACAATTTCCTGTTCGCTTAACTGTTGCATTTATTTTCTGTTATTTGAAATTTTTTGCAAAGATAGTATATCTCATTTATACACTTATAGAGTTATTTTTAAAAATATTAAAATGGTGTATTTTTATTTTCTTTTTACTTGTAACATACATGCTCTCTAACTCACAATACTTTTTCCTTACTTTTGCATTATTATGAAGAAAATGGTGTCTCCCGGAAAATTGTTGGCGGAAATTAATTCTCCTTTGGATTTGAGAAAAGTACCTGTAGAGAAACTTCCTGAACTTTCCAGTGAAATAAGGGATTTTATTCTGGATATTACTTCAGTACATCCGGGGCATTTGGGCGCAAGCCTCGGAGTGGTAGAGCTCACCATTGCTTTACATTATATTTTCAATACTCCTTATGATCGCTTAATATGGGATGTTGGGCATCAGGCTTATGCCCATAAAATATTAACCGGCAGGCGAAATAGCTTTCATACCTTAAGGCAGTACAAGGGAATTAGTGGTTTCCCTTCACGTATGGAAAGTAAGTATGATGCTTTTGGCACCGGTCATGCTTCCACAAGCATTTCGGCAGCACTTGGAATGGCAGAGGCTGCTTGCTTAAAAGGAGAGACAGAAAGACATCATATTGCAGTAATAGGCGATGGAGCAATGACAGGAGGAATGGCTATAGAAGGGTTGAATAATGCAGGTGCCAGTAAAGCAAACCTATTGGTGATATTAAATGATAATGGAATTTCTATTGATAAAAATGTAGGGGTAATTCCGGATTACCTGAAAGGAATGAGTCATAATTTGGTATTAAATGGTGATGCTGTTAAAACTTTTATTTCCAATAGTAGAGAAAAAAGAAAACGTCAAAGAAAAAATAAAGAAATTGATAAGGATGCTTTTTTAAGAAGTAGTAATTTATTTGAAGCTTTTGGTTTTGAATATTTTGGCCCTGTCGATGGAAATGATTTATCAGTTTTAATTCCGGTTCTTAATGAAATGAAAAAACTAACAGGCCCTCGTTTATTGCACATTGTTACTGTAAAAGGTAAGGGTTTTGAAAAAGCAGAACAGGAACAAACCATTTTTCATGCCCCCGGGCGTTTTGACAGGAATACAGGAGCTTTGCTGGCTGAGAATACTGATAATAGAATTACTTTTCAGGAAGTTTATGGAAAAACATTGCTGGAATTAGCTTCATTAAATAAAAAGGTTGTTGCAGTAACTCCTGCAATGCCAACAGGGTCAGCGTTAAATTTTATGATGGAAAAATATCCGCAACGTGTTTTTGATACTGGCATTGCTGAGCAACATGCGGTTACTTTTTCTGCAGGTTTGGCAGCAGAAGGCCTGATACCTTTTTGTACTATATATTCTACATTTTTACAGCGTGCTTATGATCAGGTAATACATGATGTGGCATTGCAAAAACTACATGTTATTTTTGGTATTGATCGCGCCGGAATAGTAGGTGCTGATGGTGCCACTCATCATGGTATTTTTGATTTAGCATATTTAAGTTGTATTCCAAATATGACTATAGCAGCACCTATGGATGAAAGAGATTTGCGTAATATAATGTTTTCTGCTCAGGAATATAAAGAAGGCCCGGTAGCTATCAGATATCCAAGAGGTTATGGTTTTTATGATGCGAGTCATTGGAGGCATCCATATAAAAAAATATCTAAAGGAAAAGGCAGGCTGATAAAAGAAGGAACTGATGTGGCTGTTTTAAGTCTCGGTCAACCGGGTAATTATGCCAAGGAAGCATGTACGCGTTTGGAAAAAGAATCTATTTCAGTTGCGCTGTACGATATGCGTTTTTTAAAACCTTTGGATCAAAATATTTTGGAAGAAGTTTTTAATAAGTTTAATAAAATTATTACCATTGAAGATGGGGTTCTTACAGGAGGTTTTGGATCTGTGATTTCTTCTGTTGCTATTAAAAAAGAATGGAAAGGTTCGTTGGTTTCACTGGGTATTACAGATAAATTTCCAGAACATGGTGATAAAGAAACGTTATATAAAGAATGTGGACTGGATATAGATAGTATTCAAACACAAGTCAGGGCATTAGTAAAAAAACAGATATAATAAACACACCAAATAAATCTGATAACAAATAGTAAAGGATAAATTGTATTTTTGTAATACAATGAATTAAAACAAATTTGGAAAACCAATTATGTACGAATACATTTCAGGAAAGATTATTGAGCGCACACCTACTTTTGTAATAGTTGAAAATAATGGTATAGGATATTTTATTAACATTTCGCTGCATACATTTGATAAAATTAAATCCCTTGAAACGGCTAAGTTTTTTCTTCATTTTATTGTCAGGGAAGATGCACAAATTTTTTACGGATTTTATGATGATAATGAGCGGGTTTTGTTCCGGGCTTTGATTTCGGTGTCAGGGGTAGGTGCTAATACTGCCCGATTGGTATTGTCCGCGTTATCTCCCGAAGATGCTTATCAGGCTATAGCGTCCGCTGATGTTGTTAAACTTACAAGCGTTAAAGGAATAGGCGGAAAAACGGCACAACGAATTGTGGTGGATCTGAAAGATAAACTTGTGAAAAAGGGATTTATAACAGAAAATATGGGGTCTTCTCACAATACAATCAAAGAAGAAGCGTTATCAGGATTACAGATATTGGGTTTTAATAAAATAGCTGCTTCCCGGGTATTGGATAAAATATTAAAAAGCGGTAATGTAGATACTGTGGAAGGTCTTATAAAAGAAGCGTTAAAAATTCTTTAAAATTCAAATTATTGTTTTTTGGTTAATCACTAGCGAATTGAAACATCTGAAATTTTACCATTTTAAACTTTTATTTCTCATTCTGATTGGGATTTTCCTTTCATCACCTTCTATTTTTGCTCAAAATATTAACAGAAACAAAAGCGGATTTAATATTTTGAATGATTCTACGGCTTCTTTACTGTTTCCATTTAAAGATTTTACAGGAATCCCTTCCCTTGACACCTTAAATAGCAGTCCTTTATTCCTTAAATTACCTCCTAATATTCATCAAAAAATTATATACAATCCTCTTAAAGATAAATATGAAATTGTATATATGGCAGGGAATTTTGCTGTTCGTCCGCCGGCCCTTATGAATCTTTCTACATTCCGTAAATATGAAAATAAAAAAGCTTTACAGCATTACTGGATGCAAAAGGCATATACAACAGGAACCGCCAACGGAAAACGCCTTATTCCAAAAATATACATAAAAGGTAAGGCTTTTGAACAAATTTTTGGGAGCAATACCATTGATATCCGTCCGCAGGGTTCAGCGGAGATTAGCTTCGGGGTGCTCTCTAACTTTCGTGATGACCCTTCTATTGACGTGCGACAGCGAAGGACTACAAACTTCGATTTTAATGAAAAAATTCAAATGAATGTATCTGCACGAATTGGTGACAAACTTTCTTTTCGTGCCAATTATAATACCCAGTCGGCATTTAACTTTGAAAACACTCTTAAATTAAAATATGTTGGTAAAGAAGATGATATTATTAAATCTATCGAAGCCGGAAATGTTAGCATGCCACTGCAGTCGAGTTTAATTACCGGAGCACAGAGTTTATTTGGAGTTAAAACAAAACTCCAGTTTGGAAAAACAGCCATTACAGCAGTGTTTTCACAACAGCAAAGTCAGACAAAAAATATTACAGTTCAAAATGGAGGACAAAAAAATCATTTCCAGCTTACCCCGCTTGATTATGAGGAGAATAGGCATTTTTTTCTAAGTCAATATTTTAGGGATCATTATGAACAGGCTTTAAAAACACTTCCTATTGTCTCTTCTGATATTAATATTACTAAAATTGAAGTCTGGGTAACAAATATTGGGCCTGCTACTCAGCAAAACCGGAATGTTGTTGCTTTTACTGATCTCGGAGAAGGAAAAAAAGCTGAAATATATAATCCTTATATTCAGCCTTTACCGGGAGGTGCCCTTCCTACTAACAATTCTAATAATTTACTTGCAAAAATCGACACTCTTAAAGTGCGCAATATAAATACAGTTACAAATTATCTTACCGGTGATCCGTTGGGAATTGGAAAAACAAATTATTTCACTTCTGGAGAGGACTATGTAAAACTTGAAAATGCCCGCCGGCTAAAGCCTTCAGAATATACCGTTAACACTAAATTAGGGTTTATTACATTAAACACAGCATTAAGTAAAGATCAGGTATTAGCTATTGCTGTGCAATATACTGTAATTGGTCATAATGAGGTTTTTCAGGTTGGAGAGTTTTCAGATCAGGGTATCAGTGCACCGAAGGCATTAATATTGAAATTACTCAAAAGTAATACTCTTAATACTTCAATGCCGATGTGGAATTTGATGATGAAAAATGTATATGCCATAGGTGGATATCAAATACAACCCAAAGATTTTGTGTTGAATATTTTATATTCGGGTAATAAACAAGGCGTTCCTACCGGTTATTTTACGGAAGGGAGCCATAGAGTAAAGGGTGTTCCTTTATTACATTTATTTGATTTGGATAATCTCGACCAACAATTAAACCCGGTACAGGGAGGAGATGGTTTTTTCGACTTTATTAATGGTGCTGAAACTACCGGAGGTACATTCCAGGCTAGTAATGGGAGATTATATTTTCCTGTTTTGGAGCCTTTTGGAAAATTTATTCACGATTCTATTTTTCCTAATAATCCGGCTTTAGCCGATAAATATGCTTATGATTCACTTTATTCGCAAACAAAAACCGGTGCAGAACAATATGCTGATAAAAATAAGTTTTGGTTGGAGGGATACTATCAGTCTGAATCAGGTTCAGAGATCAGCCTGAACGCTATGAACGTACCTCCCGGGTCTGTAAAAGTTACTGCCGGAGGTGTACCGTTAAAAGAAAATGTTGATTATACTGTTGATTATACTCTGGGCAGGGTTACTATCCTTAATCAGGGAATTTTAAGTTCGGGAACGCCTATCCACGTTTCTTTGGAAAATAATTCTCTTTTTAATTTGCAGCAAAAAACAATGATGGGTTTTAATGTAACTCATGTTTTTAATCGGCATTTAAAAATTGGAGGTACATTACTAAATCTTCATGAACGACCGCTGACACAAAAAATTAACTACGGACAAGATCCTATCTCCAATACCATATGGGGTATGAATCTTTCCTATTCCAACGAATCGCGGTTATTGACAAAATGGGTTTCCAAACTTCCGGGAGTATCATCACAAACAAAGTCCAATATAAATTTATATGCAGAATTTGCACAGTTTTTTCCGGGTCATTCTAAAACCATTGGAAAATCAGGAACTAGTTATATTGATGATTTTGAAGGAGCCAAGTCAACAATTGATTTAACCAATATCAATGCATGGTTTCTGGCCAGTACTCCACAAGGTCAACCGGGACTTTTCCCGGAGGCTTATTCTCAATCAGGATTGGACTACGGAAAAAACAGGGCTTTATTTTCATGGTATATTATAGATCCGACAATATTTTATGATATTCGAGGAACTTTGAGGCCTCCAAATATTTCCAAAGATGAAATTTCAAAAAATTCTACACGGCAGGTGCTGGAAACGGAAGTTTTTCCTAATAAAGATATTCCAAATGGAGTTCCTACCAATATTCCGGTTTTTAACCTTGCATTTTTTCCATCTGAGAAAGGAGCTTATAATTATGATGTTGCGTCAGGAACTTATTCGTCAGGAATTAATCAGGACGGTACTTTGGCACAACCAGACAGCCGTTGGGGGGGTATGATGAGAAGTCTGGAAACAACGGATTTCCAGTCTGCTAATATCCAATATATAGAATTTTGGATGATGGATCCTTTTTCCTCAAACTCCACTAATAAGGGGAAATTATATATAGATCTGGGAGATATTTCTGAAGATATTTTACGAGATGGAAGGAAAAGTTATGAAAATGGATTGCCTGCCACAGACGTAGTAAAAGATGTGGACACTACTCTTTGGGGCCGTGTGCCTAAATTGCAGTCATTGGTAGAATCTTTCAGTAATATTCCGGGATCCAGAGTTTATCAGGATGTAGGTTATGATGGCTTGAGTGATAATGATGAGAAGAATTTCTTTTCCCGGCAATATTTAGATTTGATAAAAAAACAATATGGCGTTAATTCACAGGCTTATGTGTTGGCAAATATTGATCCCTCTTCTGATGATTATCATTATTACCGTGGTTCTGATTATGATGTAAATCCATTGTATTCAAGTATTACCGAAAGGTATAAACATTATAATAATTCGGAAGGCAATTCTCCTACAGCAGCACAAAACCCGGAACCATATAATACAACAGGAAGTAACCTTCCTAACAGAGAAGATATTAATAATGATAATACTTTAAGTGAGTCGGAACGATATTATCAATATAAAATTGATTTGGACCCTTCACGTATGAACGTTGGGGAGAATTATATTACTGATATACATCAGGCAGCGAATATCAGGTTGCCTAACGGCGAAACAACAAGTGTAAAGTGGTATCAGTTTAAAATTCCGGTTCGTATTCCCGATAAGGTAGTAGGAAATATAAAAGATTTCCAGTCTGTTAGGTTTATGCGCGTGTTTATGAAAGGTTTCTCCAAGCCAATTGTTGTTCGTTTTGCAAGGTTTAATTTGGTTAGGGGCGACTGGCGTTCTTTTACACAATCTTTGTTGCCCAAAAATAATACCTCACCGGTAGGAAATACTTCTCAAACTCATTTTGTTATTTCTACAGTAAATCTGGAAGAAAATGCAAACAGGCTGCCTGTTCCTTATGTAATTCCTCCCGGTATTCAACGGGAAGTAAACTTCGGTACTACTAATTATGTAAGGCTTAATGAGCAATCATTACAGTTTACAGTTATTAATTTAGCCGACGGAGATGCAAGAGGAGCATATAAAAATACCAGTTTTGACTTTCGTCAGTATAAAAAAATAAAAATGTTTGCTCATGCTGAAAAACTTTTGGCAGATCAAAATTTGAAAAATGGTGATTTACGTCTTTTTATACGTATAGGCTCTGATTTTACTCAAAATTATTATCAGTATGAAATTCCGTTACAGTTTACGCCATGGTATACTTCTTCGGCAAATCCTGATGCTATATGGCCTGCCGCGAATCAAATGGAAATAATACTGGATAAACTAATTCAGGTAAAACAAGATCGTAATATTGCTATGCGAGCGGGAAATTCTAATGTTTCTTTGTTTACTCCTTTTTCTGAATATGATGGTGGTGATAAGATTACTGTTGTCGGTAACCCTAATTTAGGTGATGTGAGAGGGGTACTTATAGGTGTGAAAAATCCGGCTCGTGTCGGTGCTTCTCTGAAAGATAATGGACAGCCTGTAAATGCAGTAGTTTGGGTTGATGAACTTAGATTGACAGATTTTAATAAGAAATCAGGCTGGGCTGCTACAGGCAGACTTGAAGCAAATTTATCCGATTTAGGAAGAATCTCTGCAAGTGGAACATATCAATCTGCAGGTTTTGGGTCTCTCGATCAAAGGCTTACACAAATTTCTTTGGATAATTCTGCCGGCTATACAGTTGCTACAGATATGGATCTGGGAAAACTATTGCCTAAAAAAGCAGGGATTAAAATACCTTTCCATATGGATTATGGTAAAGGGGTAATTACTCCTGAATATAACCCTTTAAATCCTGATACAAAATTAAAAAGAGATCTTTCAGGCTATTCTACACGTGCACAAAAAGACTCTGTAAGAAATATTGTTATTGATTATACCAGGAGGACGAATATAAATTTTATGAATGTACATAAAGAACGTACAGGCAATAGAACAAAAAAGAAATCTCCCAGAATTTATGATCCTGAAAATTTTAATGTTTCATTTGCATATTCACAGATATATCGCCATAATATTGATATTAAATCTGATAATATGGTGAATTATCAGGGTGGCTTTGGATATAATTATTCTATACAACCAAAAAATATTAAACCTTTTGCTAAAATTAAGCAATTGAAATCACCATGGTTACAGTGGCTTAAAGATTTTAATTTTTATTTACTTCCAAAAATGATTTCTATACGAAGCGATATGCAGCGGCTGTTTAACCGGCGTTTATATAGAGATAAAAGTATCGGGAATATTATTATATATCCTACATATAAACGACTATGGACATGGAATCGGGATTATACCTTAAAATATGATGTTTCAAACTCTCTTTCGGTAGAATATATGGCAGGAGCAAAAGCTTATATTCGTGAACCTCAGATCTTCCCTGATAAAAATACCCAGGCATGGAATGATTATAAGCGGGAAGTTTGGGGACAAATAACTTCAATGGGAACATTACAGAACTTTAATCATTCCTTAAGAGTTTCTTATCAGGTGCCATTTTCTAAAATACCTTTAACCGACTGGCTGAATATGACCGGAAGCTATCAAACACAATATAACTGGAATGCTTCACCTTTTGCTGTGCAACATCGTTTTGGAAATAACATCGAAAATTCACGAAATATTCAAATTAACAGTGGCGCCAATTTCAGACGACTATTTAATAAAATACCATTTTTAAGAAAAGCCAATAGCAGGAGGGGAGGGCGCACAATGAATAATCCTCGCATTGCAAATGCAGAGAAAACAAAAGATAAATCAAATAGGCTTTCCCGAAATAACGGACTGAAAACCATTGGGAATGGTTTTTTGAGACTGCTAATGTTTTTGCAAAATGCAAATGTTGTTTATTCCAGATCTGATGGAACACAACTTCCGGGATTTAAACCTGTACCTGATTTTGCAGGCATGAACCTTTCTGCCGCAGCTCCCGGGTGGGGATTTGTTTTTGGAAGTCAGGCAGATATTCGTGGTAAAGCAGCAGACAGAGGTTGGATTACAAAAGATACAATACTAAATCAACCATATATTACTAAATTAACAGAACAGCTGTCTTATAAACTCAATGGTAATATTTTAAACACAGTAACAATCGATGTTGAAGGAAGCCGTATTTTTGGAAAAAATTATACATCCTATTATCGATTTGACCCCGCCAGAGGTAATTTTTTTAGCTTCTCACCTATTGAAGCAGGTAATTTTAGTATTTCCTATCCTTTTATTCGCACAGCTTTTGAAAAAGGTAATAACGATAACTTCTCGAATGCTTTCGAACAGTTTAAAAAATACAGGCTGGCAGTTGCCGAGCGTTTGGCCTTTAACAACCCTAAATGGTCGGGTCAGTATGTTTACGATAGTATTGCCCGGCAAAATTTTCCTTTGGGTTATACTTCCACTCAGCAGGATGTAATGTATTTCGCTTTTCTTTCCGCTTATTCCGGTTCTTCGCCGGGACAGATGGATGTTAGTAGTGCTTTTCCGAAAATACCTTTTCCAAACTGGAGGATTAACTTTAACGGCCTTACCCGTATTAAAGCTATTGGAAAAATATTTCGAAGTTTAAATATTTCGCATGGTTATCGTTCTGTGCTAAGCATAAATTCATGGAAATCCAATGTTTTATTCGACGCTGCTAATCCTGATAAGGTATATAAAAATACTTATAATTTTATTAATCAATATGATTTAGGGATTGTATCTTTCTATGAACAATTTAGCCCTCTTATTGGTATTGATTTTACACTTAAAAATAGTTTTGGCGGACGTGTAGAGTATAAGAAATCAAGAAATATTGTATTAAGTTTTGTTAATAACCAAATTACAGAAATAGATGCCAACGAACTTGTTGTTGGTCTTAGTTATCGCTTAAGGGGGTTGAAATTTTCAATAGCAAATTTTACAGGTAAAAAGGGTAAAAGATATAATACAGATTTAAATCTAAAAATGGATTTTGGTATGAGGGATAATAAAACAATTTTGAGACGTATTGATGAAGCTAATAACCAGATTTCTGCAGGTTCCAGACAGTTTACTTTAAATTTTGCTGCTGATTATATGTTAAGTAGTAGTCTCCAGTTTCGTGCTTATTTTAACTGGAATCGTAACAACCCGTATATTTCAACTCAATTTCTTAATGCAACTTCAAACGGAGGTTTTACTTTACGGTTTCTATTAGGCCAATAGGTTTATATAAATAGCATAAGATTTAGCGTATTAAAAAATTAATATTTTTGTTATATAAAAAAATGATTTATGAATCAAATAGATACCTTATCTAAAAGTGCTGCCCAATGGGGACAGGTTATGATTGATTTTGCAACCAAATATGGCCTTCGGTTATTAGGCGCCATTTTTGTTTTGTTTGTGGGTTTATGGTTAATAGGATTGTTAACCAGGAGTACTCATAAAATGATGAGCAGAGGTAATATTGACCCCTCTTTAAGTTCATTCCTAAAAAGTATGATGAATATTTTATTTAAAATATTGTTGATTATTAGTGTGTTGGGAATGATGGGCGTGCAGATGACATCTTTTATCGCTATTTTAGGTGCTGCCGGTCTGGCAGTTGGAATGGCACTGTCAGGGACTTTGCAAAATTTTGCCGGAGGAGTTATGATTCTGCTCTTTAAACCTTTTAAAGTAGGTGATTATATTTCAGCACAGGGATTTAGTGGGTCAGTTAAAGAAATTCAGGTTTTTACTACTATGCTTACCACTCCTGATAATAAAATGATTATTATCCCCAATGGTGGATTGTCAAATGGTTCTATGACAAATTACTCTAAAGAGGAAACTCGTCGTGTGGACTGGACCTTTGGAATTGGTTACGGTGATGATTATGATACTGCAAAAGCTTTTATTCTTGAATTAATTGCTGAAGATGATAGAGTTCTACAAAATCCGGAGCCTTTTATTGCTCTTGCCGAGCTGGCAGATAGTTCTGTAAATATTACCGTTAGAGTTTGGGCAAAGGCAAGTGACTATTGGGGTATATATTTCGATATGAATGAAAAGTATTATAAACGTGCGGGTAAACGTGGTATAAATATACCTTATCCTCAAATGGATATTCATTTGGATAAGACAGTGTAAAAAATTAAAAAAACGGTTTCTATAGTATAGATATAAATTATCGTAATCCCTTAACTTTAGAAACTCCGGGAATGAAATCTTTTAAATAAAAAGGTTCAAAATATGCCACATCTTCAAATTGTTGATGTTGAAATTTTTCCTCACCTATTGCCGCCATATAGTTTGCTGATGGCAAAAACTCCTTTTTATCAAAAACAGCATTATTTATATTTTTAAAAAATGGCTGACACTTTAATGCACCATCTCCCAAAAAGTAAACTCTTTTTCCTGTATTAAGTATTTTTGAAAAGGAAGCATTATCAATTATTTTGGCAGTAACTTTTTCAATCTCTTTTAAGCCGGAATCATAAATAGACGTATATACTTCCATTCTTTTTGCGTCAATCATCGGGATAAAAAACGAATCTTCAAAAGTAAGGTTAGACTCTTTTAATTGATGTAATTTACCGAAAGCCAATGCTTTAAGAGTGCTTATGGATATGAGTGGAATGTCCAGTGCATAACAAAATCCTTTGGCAGTAGAAACCCCTATTCGTAGTCCGGTATATGATCCAGGTCCTTTGCTCACTGCTACAGCATCTAAATCTGTAAGTGCTATATTTGCGTTTTTTAAAACTTCCTGAACGAAAAGCGTTATCAGTTCTGCATGGGAATTTCTAGTTTGAGATTCCTTTATTGCTAAAGTAATTCCATTTTCGGCAACTGCTACTGAACAAACCCTTGTGGAGGTTTCTATTAAAAGAATTTTGGCCACTATGATAAATTATTTTTTTGTTGAAAATAATTCTTTAATAGGAACAACAGTTACTTTGTCATTGTTTTTTAATGTTTTGCTAACTGCAAGGTAGGGAGCTGTTATAATTTCTTGTCCGGCTTTTAAACCACTTTTAATCTGAATATATGTGTTATTCTGTATTCCTGTTGTTACCTTTTGTAATTTCGCTATTCCTTTTTCATAAACAAAAACATATTCCTGCGTTTTCTTTATAGGTTCTAATTTTTTATTTGTCTTTTGTTTCTTTAACCTTGGGTTTCTCAAGTTTGCCAAAGCTGCCGAATCCTTTCGTGTTGTAACAGCCTGAATGGGAACGCTAAGAACATTATCAGCTCTTTTTGTTTGTATTTCTACAGTTGCAGTCATTCCGGGCCTGAATGGTGAAGGAATAGGCTGATTATATCTAATTAGATCTTTATAAGAAGACTTTAACATTTTTATTTTAACATTAAAATTAGTAATCTGATCTGCACTAACTCCACTTGTATTTGCAGCTGTTGAAATTTCAGTTACTATACCCTTAAATTCACGATTAAAATAAGAGTCTACTTCAATCAATGCTGTATCATTTAAGGTAACTTGTACAATGTCATTTTCATTTACCTGAACGTCTACCTCCATATTATTCAAGTCTGCAACTTTCATAATTTCAGTTCCTGATGAAAATTGAGAAGCTCCAGTTACACGTTCTCCAACTTCAACACTCAGATTTGCAATATTTCCGCTATTGGGAGAATAAATAGTAGTACGACTTAAATTCTCGGATGCCTGGTCCAGTTGTGCCTTTACACTTTTAACCTGATAAAGATTAGCTTTATATGTCTCTTTTGCAGCTGTTACATCTGCTTTGGCTACTTCATAGGAAGATAATGCGTTGTCATAATCAGAATCAGATATTACTTGTTTTTTCCAGAGCTTTTTACTCCTTTCAAAATTTAGTTTAGCTTTCATTAAATTTGCTTCTGCCTGTGCTATTCTTGCTTTTGCATTTGCTGCCTGTGCCTGAGAGGTTTCCAGAGAAGCTTTTGTTTGCTTATAGGTGGCTAAATAAATTTTGGGGTCTATCTTGGCAAGTTTCTGTCCTGTTTTAACATACTCACCTTCTTTAACATATAAACCTACTACCTCACCGGATATATATGGGCTTATTTTCACATTTAGAGTAGGTTGAATAGTGCCATTTGCAGAGACTGTTTCAATAATAGTTCTTTTTTCTACTTTTTCAATTGCTACTTTTTTACCATCATTCTTTTTTGCCTTATTTATTACTAAAATAATCAAAATTAGTATTACAACTGCAATTACACTATAAAGGATAATTTTTTTGCCGGATTTTTTTGCCATAATGAATTACTTATTTTTTTTACTGATGTCCACAGCAATATTTTTTAAACTTAAACTTCTTCCTAAATAGAAATCTAAAATTTTTGTTTTAAAGATGTAATCGTACTTTGAAGAAGTTAAACTGGAAAGAGCATTGTAATATTTATTTTTAGAGATATTATAGTCAGTGGCACTCAGCATCCCTACATTAAACTTTTCTTTTGCATATTTAAAGGCTTCTTCCTGCGATTTCATGGATTTTAAACTGGCCATATATGTTTGATAAGCTGCTAAAGCATCTGTGTATGCCTGCTCTATGGATTTTCGCAAGTTGTTTTTTTCCAATGTAAGGCTTAATCTTGCTTTTTCCAGAGTTATTTTGGAAGTGTTAATATAACTGTTTACCTGATAGCTGTTAAATATAGGAATAGAAAGACGAAACCCAAGACTCCAGTTTCCATTGTCTTTTATTTGACTCCAGAAAGGTTTGGGTTCGTTAAAGCCCGGATTGGCAGGGTTATTACTTAATTTAATTTGGTTGGAGTAATTGTTACCGTATGAGGAGGTTAGAGATAACATAGGGCTGCGTTGGCCTTTGGCAATTGCCAAGCCTCTTCCGGCAGCCTTTACATTATATTCAGCACTTTTTATTTGGGGCATTATTGATAACGCCTGATGATATATATTGTCAATGGGAAGTAAACTGGGCTTATGGGTTATTTCTAATTTAGGTTTCTGAATATCAAATTTTGTTTTTGATTTTAAATCCAATAATTGCATTAAATCCAGATATGCTAACATTAAAGTGTTCTGCGTTTTTACCAGGTTAACCTGGTCGCTGGCAGCCTGAGCTTCTATATCCAGCAGGTTTCCCCTGGCTACCTGGCCAACTTCTACTTCTTTTTTTGTCCTGGCTACCTGTTCCTGATCCATATTTACTTGTCTACGGGCATTGTTAACCTGTTCAATGTTGAAAAGAATTTGTAAATATGCTGCTGCTATATTTAAAGCTATATTATTTTTAATGTTATCGGAATTATATTTCTGTGCCAAATAGGAAAATTGTTCCTGTCGTACTTTGTTAATATTTTGAAAACCATTAAAAAGGGTTAAATTACTGTTTACCGATGAATAAAATTGCTGTGACTTTTTATTTGTATATTGATATGTTGCAAGGTCTACAGCTCTTCCCCAGTTTGTACTCTGGTTGGCAGAAGCATTTAAAGAGGGAAGAAAATTGAATTTACTTTGTAATAAAGATATTTCTGAAGATTTAACTGTAAGTTTACTTTGTTTTATTTGAATGTTGTTTTCAAAAGCATAATTAATACAATCTTCTAACGACCAGGCCTTAACCTTTTCTTGTGCAAATAATGTATTACTATTAATTATAATTATTGAAATTAAGAAAATATAAATGGTTTTTTTCATGAAGAAATCAATTTTAATAAGAGAAGTAATCATAAATAATGCCAAAACCTATTATTCGCATTTTGATTCAAAGATAAGTCTTTTTGTTAAATCTTAAACATGGAGTTTGCTTTTTTTAATTACTGTATGTTGAATAAAACCAGAAAATAAAAAGCTTTTGTATCCATTGATTAGGAGTAAACTACTTATTTTTGATTAAATATTTTCAAGTGTTATAAATGATTAATCAAAAATAATCCATCTTTAAAGGCTGGTTTTTTGTGTTATTTTGGGTTTTACAACAATTGTATTTTTAATTTCAGGGACAAAATCGTAAATATTTGTCTGAAGACAATATGTCACGTCTTTTTCAAAACCATTTCTTTTTAATAAATTTAAATGATAACAGTCTTTTAGAAGTAATTTTAAATTTCCACTTTTACTTTTATATGCCTGAAGAAGCGTTTGTGCCAAATCGGATAGATTAAGAGAGTGATTCCTATCCAGATTATCAATAATCATTGCAGCACACATGCCATCGTCCATCGAAAATTGCTCGTTGGTTCCGGAACATACCAATACCACCTCCTCCAGGTCTGATAATACTTCCGTTAAAGCTTTCATGTTAAGAAAAGTTCCGATAAAAACTTTTTTTGCATCTGCAGAAGCTTCAATGGCAACTGTGCCGTTAGTAGTTGTCAAAATAATAGTTTTATCTTCAACAGTTTCTTTGGTGTAATCAAAGGGTGAATTTCCTAATGTAAAGCCTTTAATTACTTTTGTATCCCTTTCTCCTCCCAGAAGACAAGTGCCGGCATCCATGTTTTTTGATATATTTATGGCTTTATCGACAGAGGCGGCGGGAATAAATCCTTTGGCGCCATTAGCAAGCCCTGTAAGCATTACCGAACCCATTCGTAAAACATCTATAATAACTACATTTTTATTTTTTATCCATTTATTTTTTACTGCTGAGGCATAAGGAATGACATCTATTCTCATCATAATTTATAAATTACTATTTTTATCTGACAAATATATCTCTATTTAAGTTTTCAAAATAAAAAAGTATTGTTTTTAGTTATCTTTGCCTCGCAAAAAATTAAAATATGAATCAAAAAAATGTACGTGTACGTTTTGCTCCCAGTCCTACAGGCCCACTACATATTGGGGGAGTACGTACGGCACTGTATAACTATCTGTTTGCCAGGAAAAATAACGGCACTTTTATTTTAAGGATTGAAGATACTGACCAGACACGTTTTGTTGCAGGTGCTGAAAAGTATATTCTGGACGCTTTTCGCTGGTGTGGAATTTCCTTTGATGAAGGTGTGGAAAAAGGTGGAAAATATGGCCCTTATCGCCAATCAGAACGAAAAGAAATATATAAAGATTATGCCAGGAAATTAGTTGAAAATGGCCGGGCATACTATGCTTTTGATACAGCTGAAGAGCTAACGTCATTGCGGCGTCGATATGAGGCTGATAAGAATACTTTTGTATATAATGCTTTTGAAAGAAAAAGACTTAATAACTCGTTGGTGTTGGATGAGGAAGAAACCCAAAGGCGTCTGAATAGCGGGGTTCCATACGTTATCCGTTTTAAAATGCCTGAAGATGAATTAATTCGTATGGAAGATATTATTCGCGGTGATGTGGTGGTAAACTCCAGAGTATTGGATGATAAAATTTTGTTTAAGTCGGATGGTATGCCTACTTATCATTTGGCTAATGTTGTAGATGATCATTTGATGGAAATTACTCATGTAATAAGAGGTGAAGAATGGCTGCCCTCAATGCCGTTACATGTGTTATTATACGAAGCTTTTGGGTGGAAAGCACCTGAATTTGCTCATCTGCCTTTATTGTTAAAACCTGATGGGAAAGGCAAGTTAAGTAAAAGGGATGGCGATAAAATGGGATTTCCAGTCTTTCCCCTGGAATGGACTGACCCGAAAACAGGAGAAAAATCCAGAGGATATAAGGAAGATGGGTATTTTCCCGAAGCATTTGTAAATATGTTGGCTTTGTTGGGATGGAATCCCGGTGATGACCGCGAATTGTTTTCTCTTGATGAGTTGACAAAAGAATTTTCCCTTGATAGGGTAGGTAAATCGGGTGCACGTTTTGATCCCGAAAAAGCAAAATGGTTTAATCATCAGTATATGCTGAAAAAAAGTAATCATGAATTGGCGACTTTATTTCTACCTGTTCTCAATGAAAAAGGCATTATGGCAGATATTGATTTTGTTGAACAAGTAGTAGGCTTAGTTAAAGATCGTGCATATTTTGTTCGTGATTTGTGGTTGCAAAGCGATTTCTTTTTTGTTGCTCCTGATACCTTCGACCCTAAAGCTGTTAAAAAACGCTGGAAAGCTGAATCGTATGATCAAATTATGGAATTGAAAGAATTGTTGGCAGGACTTACTGATTTTTCATCTGAAAATATTGAAAGTGTTGTAAAACAATGGATTAATGAAAAGGGCTATGGAATGGGAATGGTTATGAATGCTTTTCGTTTAGTTATTGTCGGAGCACTTAAAGGTCCGCATTTATTTGATATTGTTGCCTTGATTGGCCAGGAAGAAACCTTGCGCCGGCTGGAGATTGGTTTGCATGAATTGGGAAGAAAAGAATAATAATTATTTGGTTGGAAGTTATTTTTCAAAATTAATTAAAAAATAATGGCTGTTATTTCAATAGAAGGAATGGAGTTTTTCGCCTATCATGGTTGTTTTAAGGAGGAGCAGGTTATTGGTACGAAATTCCGTTGTGACCTGTTTCTGGATGTTGATACCACTAAGGCCGAACAGACTGATAATTTAAATGATACGGTAAATTACCAATCGGTATTTCAAGTTGTACAGGATGAAATGAAAACTAAATCAAAATTATTGGAACATGTTAGCAGGAGAATACTGACTCGGGTTAGAGATGAATTTCCACAAGTCAGCCATGCCCGTATAAAAATAAGAAAATTAAATCCCCCGTTAGGTGGTAAAATGGACTTCGTTAGTTTAGAACTTGAAGGGTAAGCAAAATAATCTGATATAATAATGTTCAAACCGAAAAAAATACTCATTGAACCGGAAACATGTCCGCGTTGCGGAGCTTCTTTTACATGTAGTAAATCAGGTAAATGTTGGTGTTTTGAGGTTTCTGTTCCTGATTCTGTCAGGGATGAAATTGAAAAGGTTTATGATCGGTGTCTGTGTCCCCGATGTTTAAAGGAAGTTTCTGTGGGAGGAAAAATTACAATAAAAAAATAATCGTACAAATTAAAAAAAAGTTTACTTTTGCAATCCGTTAAATGGTACCGTGGCCGAGTGGCTAGGCGGAGGTCTGCAAAACCTTATACAGCGGTTCGAATCCGCTCGGTACCTCAATAAATCCCCGTAAGTTAATATTTATGGGGATTTTTTTTGTGGG
>WGGC01000067.1 GCA_015491905.1 Bacteroidales bacterium
AAAGTCAAAAAAAAGTCAGAAAAGGTTTTGCAGAAAAAATATTTTACTATTTTTGCACCTCCAAAACGACCAAGGTCCGTTCGTCTAGCCAGGTCAGGACGCCAGGTTTTCATCCTGGTAACACGGGTTCAAATCCCGTACGGACTACGAATAGCACATAAGACTGGAACTTTGTTTCAGTCTTTTTTTATGCCTTTTAGACTCGTATTACCTCTGATTATCAATTAGTTGCAGTTTTAACACCTCCTTATGGTGCCTGAAAAACGGTATACCTTTTTCAAAGTTAAATAGATGAAATGTCACAGAAAGATAGCCTAAATGTTACATTCAATTCCCCCTTGTTCTAACATGGTAGAACAAGCTCCCTGCGGAAGGTAGAACATCGGAGCAATTTTTTACTACTTTTGTAAAAACATAGGAATGACGGCACTTTCAGAAGATCGGAAATGTTCTAACTTTTTCAAATGAATGTTCTAACGTGTTAGAACAAGTAAAAAAACAACAAACAATATGGAACAAAACATTGCAACAGTATCCCTTATCAGAGGGGTCAGTAAAGGAACCGACCAAATTTCCTGCCGTATTTATTTCAAAGGCATTAGAAAGCAACGCTACATTCGCACAGGCGTTTCTGTCCCCGAAAGATATTGGATAGAGAAACTACAAAAAATTAACCCGGCCATGAAAGACTCTGTCGTGCTTCAGAATCAATTAGATTCTTTCTTATACCGGGTTAGTTTCGCCTTGGAGAAAATGAAATACGATGAGATGCCAATAGATCCAGAGACATTTTTACAAGTATTTCATAAAAGAGATCCAAAAACAAAACCAAAACCAAGCCGGGGACAATTATTACACCTTTTTTGCGCACAGTCTTTGGAAGATTCTAATATCGGAGCTTCGTCCAAGAAATCGCAAGTAATGAGTGTAAAGCTAATCCGGGAATTTAACCCTACATTGACATTTGATGAAATAGGTTACGATACAGCCGTTGCATGGGACAGGTTCTTACATGAGAAGTACACCAACATGAATACCATTGCCAACCAACACAAAGTCCTACGCAAGTTCTTAAATGAGGCTGTAAAAAAAGACTTGCTTACAAGCAAACAATACCACCGGTTTAAAGAGCTAAAGGCACCACGGATAACAGGTACAAGAGAAGCCCTGTATCCTACCCAGGTTAAAGCTATTGAAGATTTAGACTATCCTCCTTTTAGCACATTAGACAATGTACGAAACCTGTTTTTATTTGGCTGTTATACCGGCCTCCGTATTAGCGACCTTACAACGTTATCCAAAGATGATATTGTAGACAAAAACGAGAGAGGTGTTTTGGTGGAAAAAGAGGTCTACAAGCTACGCAAATTCAACAGAAAGGTATATTTACCCATAGAAAAACTATTTGCCGGGAAGCCGTTAAAACTGGTTGAAAAATACATGGCCGAATACCCTGATAACGAAACAGTATTCCGTGTATACTCACAGCAAATACTCAACAAATATTTAAAACGGATTGCCCACGATGCCAAAATCACCATGCCCATAACCTTTCATTATGCAAGACACACATTCTTAACCATATTAGCACTGAAAACCAAAGACCTGTTTGCCGTTATGGATTATGGTGGCATAACCTCCGTTAACACGGCACAAGGATATATTCACATGGCGTCAAAATGGATTGACGAGGGACTGAAGTCTATAGACTGGACTTTGGGCGAGGAATTGTAATAAACCCTATATGAAATGCAAAAAGGAAAGTATACCAACCCTTTCTTGGCAAATCATGAACTTTCCTCATTGGAAACATATTCATTTTCAACATTCTTTTAAGGCTGGTTTCACAACATACAAAAGCCAGCCTTTATTAGCTCAGGAAACAAGTTATAATAATCTAAATAAGTACTTGTCCAATGGCTGCATGTTTCCCGAAAGCCACCGGCCCGCCACTACTTTAATTACGCCTAACGTTTTTAGCGATAACACCCATTATTCTATACTATCCTTACTCTATATAAAATTTTAGGTTGCAGCCAACGTTATTCATCTACATGCCTATTAAAATCGATTTGGCTTTTCATTAATTTGAGGATAGTTTCCTGTGCCTGTGCCAGTTTTGTCACCGTCTCAAGCTCTTTTTTAAGCCGCTCTACCTCCTTTAAACATTTGGAGTTATTATCCTCATTGGGAATCATTTCACCCTTGTAAGTTATTAACCAGGTGGGGTCTACCTCCGGAAACTCTTCTAACGTTTTGTATATTATTTTCATTCCCGGAAGGCTAACACCGTTTAGAATATTGTCTAACGTTTGTTTGGCCACGTTAATCTTCTTACACATAGCTACTTTAGACAAGTTGTACTTACTAAGTAATTCCCTGTACGATTTTGCAACTGGTTCCATAAAACTCATTTTTTTAATTAAATGTTCACCGTATTCATTTTTAATTTATATTTGTCCTATAATTATAGGATAACTATCCTTTATTATAGAAGAAGAAAATAGAATACTTATCAAATTGTGTGCTATTTCTTCCGCAAAGATATATTAAAATTTACAATAAATATACAAAAAGTATGATAAAAGTAGAATTTTTAAAATCAGAACTCAAAGCAATTAAGGTTCTTATGGCCACAAACGCGGGAAAACAAGATGTCTTAACAGACAAATATCTTTATGGCCATCACGACAAGAAATTCAACCATATATTTAGGCAAATGACAATCATTAACCACCTATCCAAAGAGTTTAATGTGCTCCCCACAAGTATTGATAAGAAGATGAAGCTCGCAAAGGAGGCCGCAAATGACTAAAGAGGAAATAAAGAGTATTATTGAGAGTTCCCAAACAAAACAAATGACCATTCTCCAGAATACGATTAACGTTTTGGCTCCTCTAAATAGTGACCAGCGCACATTCTTAACCGGAAAACAGATTAAAGAGATTATGCACTGGTCAAATAAACAGCTAAGGGGACGCATTGAAGCCTTAGCCCCTTACGGACTGTTCAAAGATGGTCACAGCTACATGATGCCAACAAACGGCTTGCTGTTGTACATAGATTCCCTAACAGAGTTAAAAGACGTTTCAAGCTACATAACATGGAAATGAAAGGGTGGGTAAAAATACATCGCAGGCTCATTAACTGGCAGCACTACAATAAACCGAATGTCAAAATAGTGTTTCTGCATTTGATTTTAATGGCCAATTACGAAGATGGCACAACCGAGAGCGGCATTGAAGTCAAAAAGGGGCAGGTTGTTATCAGCACTTATAACCTTGCTAACACGCTTGGGATTAGCAGGGCAAAGATTAGACAAGCCCTAAAGAACTTACAACAATCCGGTGAAATAATCCTGCAAGCAAACAGCCATTATTCACTCATTACTATCAATGAATATTCAGGTTTTCAAGGGAAAAATTCGGAGAAAATGGATAACCTACAAAGTAACCCACAAAGTAACCTACAAAGTAGCCCACAGAATAACCCACAAAACAACCCACAGAATGAAGATGTCGAAAGTTCATTTATAAACAATTACAGCGATAATCAGGCACAGGATAACACACAAAACAACCCACAAAGCAGCCAGCAAAGTAACCTACAAAGTAGCCCACAAAGTAACCTACCTATTATAAGGAATAAAGAAGTTAAAGAAATTAAAGAAGATAAAGAAGATAAAGAATTAAAAAATATACATACGCAACAAAATTCCGTTGCAACTCCTAAAGTCGTTGCCCCGGTAACGGTAGATTTTAAAAATTCTTCTTCTGAATCCCTAAACACACCCCCGGAGGGAAAAGAAAAGAAAAAAGTTCCGCGAAAAAGAAAAGAAAATCCGGGGCTGCTCGCCAAAGGTGCGGAGTATCTTCCGAAAGGTATCAAGGAAAACAACTACGTCAACTACGCTATTTACTTCCACAGGCTTTTAGAGCCGGTACACGG
>WGGC01000068.1 GCA_015491905.1 Bacteroidales bacterium
CCAACCAAATCATCCATTGCCTTGGCAGCTGCTAAATGATGACTAACAGGACATATGCCACAGAGTCGCTGAACTAAAACAGGAGCTTCCCAATAAGGTCTTCCCTGTATAAAACGTTCAAACCCTCTAAATTCTACAATGTGGAGTCTTGTATCTTTTACATGATTTTGATTGTCCATGAAAATGGTTACTTTTCCATGACCTTCAACACGTGTAACCGGTTCTATTGTGATTTTTTTTGACATTTTTTTCTTTAATCAAATTTTAAAACTTCATAGGGTAACTCTATATCTTTTCCCAATAATATTGCTGTAAGTGCATTCCAAATTAAATCAGCTCTCGGAGGGCATCCGGGGAGGAAATAATCTATTTTAACAATTTCATGACATGGATAAACTTTATCCAATAATAAAGGCAGTTCTTCATCATTGGGTAGTATTCCTTCCTTATTTTCCTGAACTGTTGGGCCATCCAAATACGCTTCCTGCAAACATTCTTTTATAGATATTCCATTTCGCATTGCTGGTAAACCCCCCATAATTGCGCATTCTCCCAGCGATATTAATGTTTTGCAATTTTGCCGGAAATATTTTAAGTTTTCGATATTTTCACTATTACAACAGCCACCTTCAATAATGCCGATATCAATTGGCTGTGTAAATTGTTTTAAATCGTTAATGGGAGACTTATCAAAAGTTACCAGTTCTATTAAATCCAGTAACCGGTCATCTATATCTAAAATGGACATATGACAACCAAAGCAACCAGCCAGGGAAGCTGTAGCAATAATTTTTTTATTTGATTTTTCTATCATGGATTTTTTATTTTCCTATTGGTGTTTTATCAAATTTTCTTGTTCCAATTGGCATGTTAAATCCAATTTCTTTTTTTATAATTGAACCTACCGGACAATTGTCCATTGCCTGTTGTGCCGTTTCTTCACTAATGGTTTTAATCATTTCTTCATCGGGGACAATTTCAAGCTTATATCCACGATACTTTGTGGCAAAATAACGTCGTCCCTTTTTATCTTTTATTGTTTTTATGCATCTTTTACAAGCTATACACCGGTTTTGGTCTTTTAAAATTTTAGAGCCTTTTCCAATCATTTGTTTATGTGGAAACTCGTATGGAAATCTTGGCACAAGCATTTTATATTTATATGCAAGGGCTTGCAACTCGCAGTTTCCACTTTTTTCACATGTAGGACAGAAATGATTCCCGCTAACAAATAATAACTCAATAATACTTTTTCTAAGGTCAGTTAGTTCTTCAGTATTATTTTGGATTTCCATACCATCTGCAACAGGTGTTGTACATGCTGTTAACATTCTGTTATTTATCATAATAGTGCATATACGGCAATTAGCTTTTGGTTCGGTATTTACAAAATAACATAAAGTGGGAATGTATATATTGTTTTCTTTAGCTGCCTCCAAAATTGTTTTATTCTTTGAAGTTGTAATTTCTGTCCCGTCAATCCATATTTTTATTTCTTTTTCCATTTTTTATATTTTATTGTAAGTGATATAAAACGGGTTTCCGGTGTACAAATTTTGAATAGGCTGTTACAGCCTTTTCTATTTCAAACTCGCTATTAAATTCTACCAGACTCTGAATATGTTTTTCGTAGAGATATCTAAAATTGAATATGCTTGATAAAATAGGATTACCTGCAGCTTGACCTAAACCACAACGACTGGCTTTTAGTATTTTGCCCCAACTAAGCAAATCTTCTATATCTTTTTTTACCCCATTTCCGTTCAGAATTTTTTGTAGTTTATTTTTCATAATATAAGGCAGGTTTCGGCAGGTAGAGCATGCGCCACATGATTCCTCAATAAAAAATGACATAAAATTTAGTACAACCTCTTTTAGTAAGTCTCTGCTATTATTAAATATTATTATTGATCCTCCGGTAGGTAAATCAGAGTAACTTAACTTCCTGTCAAAAAATTTTTCAGCTACCATCATGCCGGAAGGCTTATACCATTTCATAAGTTCTATACTATTTAAATTATTTAGGTCTTTCATCCCTATCAACATCCCGGAAGGCCCGCCAACCTGAACAGCTTGTACGTCTTCAGCTCCACACATTTCAAGGACTTCTCCTAACCTGATTCCCCATTCAACTTCATATATTCCCGGTAGTTTACAGTCGCCTGATATACTGAGTAATTTTGTTCCAAGTGAATCTCCTGTACCAAAGCCGGAATACCAGTCAGGTCCAAAATGTAGAATTTTAACTGCTGTTGCAAGGGTCTCAACATTATTTACTATCGTTGGATATCCCAAGTAGCCTTTTTCTACAGGGAAAGGGGGTTTATCACGTGGTTCACCCCGTTTTCCTTCTAACGATTCAATTAATGCAGACTCCTCTCCGCAAACATAGGCTCCGGCACCCATTTGTATTCTTATATTAAAGTTAAAACCTTTTATTCCTTCAATATTGTTTCCCAATAAGTTGGAGGCTTGCATTTCAATAAGCTTTTTATTAAGAAATTTTAATAGATATAAATACTCATAACGGAGGTATAAAATACCAATATCAGATCCGGTTGCATAAGCCGCCGCCGCCATACCTTCAAAAACCAATTCCGGATATTCTGTTAGAAGTACTCTGTCTTTAAACGTTCCGGGTTCTCCTTCATCTGCATTACATATAATTACTCTGTGATTAGAAGGTACGCGACAACCAAAACGCCATTTTAATCCGGTGGGAAATCCTGCTCCTCCGCGTCCCCGCAGATTAGACGATTCAATTTTGTTAATGACTTCCTCCGGTGTCATTTCTTTTATGCCTTTTTTAAGAAAAGAATAGACAGGATAGTCTTTATTCAAAATTATTGACTTCCTTCTTATATTATTATATACCATGGAGTTAACGTCGGGATGTGAATTGTTTCCATCGCCACTGTTTTCATACATGAGTTCTTCTACCGGCTTGTTACTTTTTATTCCCTGTACTAATTCTTTTACACGGTAAGGAGTTAGATTAGTAAATATTTTGCCATTTATTATAGCTGCTGGTTCCTGATCATTCATTCCTATACATGAAGTGTCATATAACCCAATCAAACCATCTTGAGTAACGGAATTGAATGGGGTTTCGCAATATCTTTCGAAAGCTTTCTTAACTTTATCCCTATCCTTCAATTCTGCTGTAATGCTGGTGTTAAGATAAATGTTGTATTTCCCCTTTCCAAAAAGAAAAAAATGATAAAATGAAATAACCTCATCTAATTCAGCTGCTGAAATTTCTAATTTTTCTGATAATATTTTTCTGACTGCTTTTTTGTTTTCAGCTAATTCATTTTTTAGTTCATGCAATATATCAATTAAACGACTTTTGTTGTTTCCGTATTTTTTTAATGTGTCAAATATTTTTTTTTCTTGTAATGTTGTTTCCATCGTTTAGTTTTATAATTTTAACCTGTTATTTAATTCACAACAAATTTAAAATAAATAGTGAAATAAATAACAGATAAAAAGCTTAGAATGAATATAAATTAAAAATAAAAATGATTGTAAAACGCAAAATATTAGTTAAAGGGCTTGTTCAGGGTGTTGGGTTTCGGCCTTTTGTTTATAAGCTTGCCACAATGAATAAATTAAAAGGTTTTGTTGAAAATAATAATATTGGTGTGGAAATACATGTGGAGGGAGAGTTAACAAACGTCAGTACTTTTATATTATCATTGGAAAAAGAGGCTCCTATTGCCAGTTGTATTGAAAAGATTATTGTTGAAGATGATATGTTTGATGGAATTAATGGTTTTGAAATTTCAAAAAGCAGGTCTGTTTCCAAAGAAATTACCAGAATTAGTCCTGATATTGCCGTGTGCGATGATTGCCTTGAAGATATCAAGTCTCAACCCCACCGGATAAATTACCCTTTTACAAATTGTACACATTGTGGTCCACGGTTTTCAATAGTTAAGGATTTACCTTATGACAGAGAAAAAACTTCAATGAATATTTTTGCCATGTGTGAAAAGTGTACTTCAGAATATAAAAATGTTGAAGACAGGCGATTTCATGCTCAGCCTATTGCTTGTGCTGATTGTGGCCCAAATTATTCTTTACATTATGATTCTGAAAAAATTAATAATATTGAAGAAATAATTAAATTAACATCTTCTTGGTTAAATAATGGTCATTTAGTGGCAATTAAAGGTATTGGCGGTTTTCATCTGGCTTGTGATGCTGTTAATAGAGAATCAGTAAAAAAAATGAGAGCATTGAAAAGGAGGGAAGGTAAGCCTTTGGCTGTTATGTTCCGTAATGTCCAATCAGCAAAAAAATTTGTAAAAATTAGCAGTAGTGAAGAAAAATGGCTTATAAGCTGGCAACGACCTATTATTTTATTGGATTCAAAAAATAAGTTACCTGTTGAAATTTCAGGAGGTTTGAATACTATTGGAGTGATGCTTCCATATTTGCCAATTCACTATCTTCTTTTCAATCAACTAAATAGTCCTGCTATTGTTTTAACTAGTGGAAATTTATCTGAAGAACCTATTATAACCGAAAATATGAAAGCCCTGAATCGGTTTTCGTCATTAGTGAAGGGGATAGTAACATATAATCGCGATATTGTAAACAGAGTTGATGATTCAGTAGGATTTGTAGCCGGAAATAAATTCAGATTAATTAGGCGGTCTAGAGGTTTTGCCCCTAATCCGGTCAATATTGGGCTTAAAGCTGAAGGAATTTTAGCCACCGGTGCTGAGCTGGTTAACACTTTTGCTATAGGAAAAGGAAAAAGTGCAATAATAAGTCAGCATATTGGCGACATTTCAAACCCGGAGACTTTACAATTTTATGAGGAGTCGTTCCATAGTTTTTCTAATATGTTTCGTTTTACTCCCGAATTAGTTGCATGCGATTTACATCCAGATTATTTGTCAACAGTATTTGCCGGGAGTTTAAGGTTACCTTTGCTAAGAGTTCAGCATCATCATGCCCATATTGCCTCCTGCATGGCTGAGCATAAACTTGATGAACAGGTAATTGGAGTAAGCTTTGATGGTACCGGATTGGGGACAGACGGTAATATTTGGGGAGGTGAGTTTATGGTTTCTGATTTATCAGGTTTTAAACGCAAAGCACATTTGGAAAATATTCCAATGCCAGGAGGCGATAAGGTAACAAAAGAACCTTGGCGGATGGCGGTTGCTAATCTTTATCATTATCTTGGTTTTCAGGAAACAATAAATTTACGTACTAAACTATTTTCTGAAATTCCGGAAGGTATGTATTTAAGTTTACTGGATATTTTAAATAAAAATATAAATTGTCCCTTGTCGGGAAGTGCAGGCAGGCTTTTTGATGCAGTATCGGCAATAACGGGTGTTTGTCGTTTTTCTTCTTTCCATGCGGAAGCTCCAATGCAACTAGAATCTAAAATTTGTAATGTTGATAAATTACCTTACCCTTATGAGTTTGATGGTGGAGTTTTTTCTTTTGGCAAAATGTTTGTCTCTCTGGTTGAGGATATTTTGAATGGGGTTCCTGTAAGTACAATGGCTAAAAGGTTTCATAAAACTATCGTTGAGGTTATTATAGATGGGGTACAATCTATATACCTGGAAACAGGTCTGAAAAAAGTTGTATTATCAGGGGGCATTTTTCAAAATAAGTTTATATTGGAAAAAACAGAAAAGATGCTATTGGAAAATGGATTTACAGTATATTCTCATCATAAGATTCCTACTAATGATGGAGGTATTTCTTTGGGTCAGCTTGCTATTGCTGCAAAGTTTTTACAGAAATAATTATTAAATCACATTCGCCCTGTTAAATAGCAAAAATTTCACAAGGCAAGGAAAATGATTATTCAATTGTGGTAAGTTATATGTGATTTATAAAATAAGAAAAGACAAAATTTAAATAGTATCAGGAATAGATTTTTATTATTAAAGTGATTTTAATAGCTTTAAAAATTAATATCTATTTTTGAGAAATACTTTATTAAAGTAACTTAAGTAAAAATCTGATAATATTTAATTACAACTCACCAATAAAAAATAAAATTATAAGCTGATGAAATATGTGGATGAATACCGTGACGAAGATATTGTTACAAATCTTGTAAACGAAATTAGAGCTATTTCAACTAAACCTGTTAAGTTGATGGAAGTTTGTGGTGGTCATACAATGGCTATTCAGAAATATGGAATTCCAAACTTATTACCTGAAACAATAGAGTTAATTTCCGGTCCGGGATGTCCGGTATGTGTTACCAGTAGAAGCTTTATCGATAAAACTATTGCATATAGTCACCAAGATGATGTAATTATTGCAACCTATGGTGATTTAATTCGTGTTCCCGGTTCTACTTCAACCCTGGAAAAGGAAAGAGCAAATGGTGCTAATATCCAGATTGTTTACTCTATTATGGATGCTTTAATGATTGCAAAGAAAAATAGAAGGAAAAAAATAGTTTTCCCAGGTATAGGATTCGAAACAACTGCTCCTGCAACGGCAGCAGGAATTTTACAGGCTAAAGTAGCAGGTTTATATAATTTTTTAGTTTACAGTGCACATAAAGTTATGCCACCGGCAATGGAAGCTATTATTGATGAGGGGGTTAAAATTAATGGTTATATTGGCCCCGGGCATGTTAGCACTATTACCGGAAAAGGGATTTTTGAGAAAATTCCTGAAAAATATGGTTTGGGAGTGGTAATAAGCGGATTTGAACCTGTTGATTTATTGGAAAGTATTTTGATGCTTGTCAGTCAAATTGAAAATAATAAACCTTCTGTTGAGATACAATACACCAGAGTTGTTAAACCGGAAGGGAATGTTAAAGCCCAACAAATGATGGAAGAAGTTTTTGAACCGGGTGATGATTGGTGGAGGGGGCTGGGTGTATTGAAAAATAGTGGTTTAAAAATAAAAGATGAATATAATTTCCATAATGCCGAATTGATTTTGGAGGATGTAAAAGTTGAACCCTTAATTGAACCGGAAGGTTGTATTTGCGGAGAAGTGTTAAAAGGAATTAAAAAACCAAAAGATTGTAATTTATTTGGCAATATATGTAATCCGTTAAACCCTGTTGGTTCATGTATGGTTTCATCTGAAGGCGCTTGCCAGGCTTATTATCTGTATAACAGATAATCATAAATTATATTTTACAGGCTATATTATGTTTTTTAATATTGTTTATTTATTAATAAAAAAGTAATTGATTTATACTCATATTTATCTCTGATTTATTACGAGTTTAAAATTTTATTTATTATTAAAACTTAATTTTTGTAAATTTGGACTCAATTTTTATTTTAATCAAAATTAATTTTATGAAAAAAGTTTATCTCTTTGTTATCATTTTGTTTTCATTTCTGCAGGTTAGTATGGGAGAAAACAATCCATTGTGGATGCGTTATCCTTCTATTTCCCCTGATGGGAAAAATATTGCATTTTCTTTCCAGGGTGATATATTTATTGTTCCTTCTCAAGGCGGAACAGCGCGTCATTTAACAGTTCATAAAGCATATGATTTTATGCCTGTCTGGTCGCCGGATAGTAAAAATATTGCTTTTGCATCCGACAGGTTTGGGAACTTTGATGTTTTTGTAATCCCTGTTGAAGGAGGGAATCCGCAACGGTTAACGTATTATTCATCAAATGAAACTCCAAATAGTTTTACTCCCGACGGGAAATATATTTTGTTCAGTGCCACTATACAGGATACTCCTGAAAACGCCCAGTTCCCCTCAGGTATTCTTTCTGAATTATATAAGGTGCCTGTTAAAGGAGGCAGAGTGTCTCAAATTCTAACAACTCCTGCTGAAAAAGCTGTTTATGATAAAAAAATGCAACATATTTTGTATCAGGATAGAAAGGGATATGAAAATATTTGGAGGAAACATCATACTTCTTCTGTAACACGTGATATTTGGTTGTATTCTGTTAAAACAGGAAAAAGCAAAAAACTTTCACGTTTTAATGGTGAAGACAGAAATCCTGTATATGGCCCTGATCAGAAAACAGTTTATTATATTAGTGAACAGTTTGGAGCTTTTAATGTTTGTAAGTTTCCTTTATCGAATCCCGATAAGGTAAGTCAACTTACTTTTTTTAAAAGAAATCCGGTTCGGTTTTTAAGTGCAGGTAATAATGGTTTACTTTGTTTTGGATATAATGGTGAAATATATACCCTTGTACCAGGGGAAAAACCTAAAAAAGTAAATGTTAACCTAAGAGTTGATGAAAAGGAAAACCCTGTTGAATTTATGACATTAACTTCTCATGCCTCAGAAATGGCGGTTTCACCAAGTGGGAAAGAAGTAGCTTTTATTGTGAGAGGTGATGTTTTTGTGACTTCTACAAATTATTCTACTACCAAAAGGATTACAAACACACCGGAACAGGAACGCTCTGTAAGCTTCAGCCCGGACGGCAAAAGATTACTATATGCCTCTGAGAGAGCAAAAAGTTGGAATATTTATCAAACTAAACTTGTAAGGCCGGAAGAAGAGCTTTTTGCACTTTCTACAGTTTTAAAAGAGGAACCTGTTGTGGTTAATAAAGAAGAAACCTTCCAGCCTTTATACTCTCCCGATGGAAAGGAAGTAGCTTATTTAGAAAATCGTACTGCCTTGAAAGTAATTAACCTGGCAACAAAAAAATCAAGATTGGTATTAAGCGGAAAATACAATTATTCGTATAGCGATGGCGACCAGTGGTATCAATGGTCCCCCAATGGAAAATGGTTTTTGGTGCAATTTTCTCCTCATAACCTGTTTATGAATGATGTGGCATTGGTTAGTGCTGCAGGTGGAGATAATCCTATTAATCTTACTAACAGTGGTTATAACGATTCCAGGCCCAAATGGATTCTAAATGGTAATGGAATGATTTGGGGCTCTGACATGCAGGGACTTAGAAGCCATGGCAGCTGGGGTGCTACCAGAGATATTTATGCACTATTTTTTAATCAAAAATCTTTCGACAGATTTAAAATGTCCAAAGAAGAATATGATCTGCTTAAAGCTAAAGAGAAAGCCGCAAGAAAAAAGAAATCAAAAACTAACCCCACAAAAAAAGTAATAACTCCTGTAACCTTTGATTTGAAAAATATTGATGATCGCAGAGTTCGACTTACAATTAATTCTTCGAATATTTCGGACGCCATTTTAACTCCTGATGGAGAAAAATTATATTATCTCGCCAAATTTGAAAAGGGATACGACCTATGGGTTAATAACCTCAGAACAAAGCAAACAAAATTAGTCTTGAAATTACGTGGTGGTGGTGGAGCTATGCAACTGGATAAAAGTGGAAAGAACTTATTTCTGATGTCCGGTGGTAAAATAATGAAAATTGCCATTACCGGAAAACCTATGCCTAAAGTTATTTCCTACCGTGCTGAGTTAAATATAAATAAAGCCAAAGAAAGAGAATATATGTTTGATCATGTGTGGCGCGAAGCTAAAGAAAAGTTTTATCGTCCCGATTTGGCCGGCGTCGACTGGAAATATTACGGCGATGAGTACCGTCGTTATGTTCCATTTATTACCAATAATTATGATTATGCTGAAATGTTAAGTGAAATGCTGGGAGAATTAAATGGTTCTCACACAGGTGCCGGATACCGGCATCGTGATCCAAAAGGTGATCAAACAGCAAAATTGGGAGTATTCATTGATTGGAATTATAAAGGAAAAGGAGCGAAAATTCTAGAAGTAATTGAAAAAGGCCCTCTGCAAAAAGCCGGATCTAAAATTAAAGCAGGAGATATTCTTGAAAAAATTGATGGTATGGCAATTGACAAAAACGAAAATTACTATAGATTCCTAAACCATAAAGCCGGAAAAAACACCCTTCTTTCTATGTATGATCCTAAAACGGGAAAAAGATGGGAAGAAACGGTAAAACCTATTTCCATTCGTAAAGAAAGTGGTTTGCTTTATGATCGTTGGGTGAAATTAAGAACTGAAGAAGCAAAAAAACTGTCTGATGGTAAAATTGGTTATGTCCATATTAGAGGAATGAATAGTGCCAGCTTTAGAAAATTTTATTCTGAATTGTTAGGTCGTGATTATAATAAAAAAGCCATTATTGTGGATACAAGATTTAATGGCGGTGGATGGTTGCATGATGACCTTGTGACAATATTGAGTGGAAAGAAATATGTTGAATTTTATCCTCACGGTCGCTATTATGGTTATGAGCCTATTAATAAGTGGGTTAAACCTTCAGCGGTTTTAATTAGTGAAAGTAATTACTCTGATGCACATGGATTTCCATATGCTTATAAAACTCTTAAAATTGGCAAATTGGTGGGTATGCCTGTTCCGGGAACTATGACAGCTGTTTGGTGGGAAACATTGCAGGATCCGACATTATATTTTGGTATTCCTGAAGTGGGAACGAAAAACCTAAAAGGCCATTACCTGGAAAATACTCAACTTGAACCCGATGTAAAAATTCGTCAGGATTTTAGTGTGGTTAGTCATGGTAAAGATCAACAATTGGAAAAAGCTGTTCAGGTATTGCTGAAGGAAACATCTGCAAATAATTAAATAGTAATTATTTATACTTTTTTAAAAAGCCCTTGTCTGCACATAGCAGACAAGGGCTTTTTGTTTAAAATATTGAAAAAAGTCAGTTTTGTTTGACTTCTTTATTTAGATTAGTTACCTTTGAAACAAATCAAAAAGATTGTTTTCCATAAACTTTCGATTATAATTTAACATTATTTGTATGAAGCCTTCTTATCATGATCTTGAGACTGAAAATAAACGACTTAAAGAAAAAATAAACTTCCTTAAAAATCAATTGCTGAGTACTAAAGAAACTATCTCACCGGAATCAAACTATTTTGAACAACTGTTTAGGAATAGTTCATCCATAATGTTTATAATTGATTCGGAAACAATGACTATAGTTGATGCCAATGAAGCTGCATATAGATTTTACGGCTATAGTAAACAAGAGTTTAAAGGAAGGAAAATTTCAAGTATTAATCAGTCAACAGAAGAAGAGATTAAAGGGCATATAAAAGAAGCTGAAAAGGGAAGCCAGAATCATTTTTTCTTTAAACACCGGTTAAAAAACGGCGAAATTAAAGATGTGGAAGTGTATTCCGGAATGATTAATTTGCAAAATAGAACTGTCCTTCTTTCTATCATTCATGATGTAAGCTATACAGTAAAAATGGAAAATTTACTGAAGGAAAGTGAAGAAAAATTTAAAGAGATTTTTAACCGGGCGCAGGATCCAATAAGTCTTACAAATGTTTCAACACAAAAATATACTGATATAAATAGTGCTTTTACAGAGGTTACCGGATATACAAAAAATGAGGTAATTGGAAAATCAGCTTTTGAATTAAATTTATGGGTAAGCCTAACTGATAAAGACAGACTGTTGGATAAGTTACTTCACGATGGTGAAGTTAATAATTTTATAACATCATTCCGTATGAAATCAGGGAAGATTCTATCAGCCTTGGTTTCCGGAAAAATAATTAAGCTCAATGGCGAACTCGTTATGTTAATGATGGCCAGAGATGTAACTAAATGGATAGAAATACAAAACAACCTTCGGGAAAGTGAAGAAAAGTTTAAGAAGGCTTTTATTTCATCTCCTGACTCTATTACATTAAGTAAATGGGATGATGGTACTTTTACTGAAGTCAATGAAGGTTTTACGGAAATTTCAGGTTATAAGGCTGATGAAGTTATCGGGAAATCTGCTATTGATTTGAATATATGGGTTGACCCCATAAAAAGAATTGAATTACAGGAGAAAATAAAACGGAATAACTGGGTTAGAAACTATAATGTTTCTTTTAAATTAAAAGATGGTACTATTGAGAGGGGAATGATTTCTGCCGGCAAAATTGAGTGGAAAGGTGAAAAATATCTTATTAGTTCTTTCCGGTCTATTGAGCAATTTCTTAAATCTGAAGAAAAAGCCCAAAATCTCAACAGAGTTTACCGCGTATTAACTTTTGTAAATAAAACAATTGTAAGAAGTACTGATAAGAGTAAATTATTTAAAGAAATTTGTCGTATAACTGTTAAAGAAGGTGGCTTTTCTTTAGCCTGGATTGGAAAACTTAATAAGGATACAGGTAATGTTAATGTGGAGACCTTCTATGGGAAACCTAATGATTATGTTAAAAACCTGAAAATTAATATTTATAATGAGAAAATGCAGAAAGGCCCTACGGCAAAGGCATTTATAACTGGTGAACACTCTATAAGCAATAATATCCATAAAGATGACTTTATGGAGCCATGGAAAAATATAGCATACGTTGCAGGTTTTCATTCTTCCATTTCGCTTCCCATAATTTTAAAAGGTAAAGTTATTTATACTCTTAATTTATATTCAGATAAGAAATATTTTTTCGATAAAAAAGAAATAGAGCTTTTATCCAGCCTTTCAATGGATCTTGCTTTTGCTTTATCATATATAGAACAGAAAAATGAGAAAGTTAAATATGAGAAATCTTTAATTGAAAGTGAGAAGCGCTATCGTGAAATGATAGAAAACCTAAACGAAATGGTTGGAATACATGATATCGATGGAAGAATTTTATCTGCTAATAAAGCTACGACTAAAAGCCTTGGTTATTCTGAAAAGGAATTGCTAAAAATGAAAATCAAGGAAATATTACATCCTAAATATAAAGACCAGTATGAAACGTATATCAATAATATTAAGGAAAAAGGAGAGACAAAGGGATTAATGTCATTAATAACGAAAAATGGGGAAAATCGTATCTGGGAATACCACGACAGTTTAGCTTATGATACGGATACAGGAAAACGTATTATAAGGGGTTTTGCCATTGATGTTACCGAAAGAATTAAAGCTGAAAAAGCATTAAAAGATAGTGAAGAATATTATCGTTTGCTTTTTGACCTTTCACCAAGCGGCATTGTATTATTAGATGATAATGGTAAAATTTTGAAAGTAAATCGCACTTTCTGTCTGTATATGGGATATGAAAGTTTTGAACTGGTAAATCATTACATCTGGGAATTTTCGGCTTTGGGTTCAAAAACAAAGGAAAATGTTGCTGAAGATATAGAGAAACTAAAACAGGGTGATGTTATGGAACAAGAGGTTGTAAATGTTAAAAAAGACGGCTCTTTAGTTTATTTACGTCTTCATGATTCAATGATCCCATCCGGAAATGGTAGTCATAAAATTTTATCCGTTTCGCTTAATATTTCTGAAGAAAAAGAAATGCAGCAGCAACTGCTAAGAAGACAGGACCAACTGAAAGAAGCCCAGAATATAGGCCAGATTGGAAGCTGGGAAATGAACTGGAAAAATAAAAAGCTGGAATGGTCCGATGAGCTATATAATATTTTCGGATTAAACCCCATGGAGGTAAAAGCAGACTATAACCTTTTTCAACGGTTTATTCATCCTGATGATTTGTCTAAAGCAAGAAAAGTGCTTAGAGCATCTATTTCAGGACAGCAATCATACAAATATACTCACAGGTTACTACTCCCCGGAAATATATTGAAGTGGGTGGTAGAACGAGGCAGGACTTTTTATGACGAAGAAGGGAATCCGATACGTTCTGTGGGAACAGTTCAGGATATTACTAAACAACATTCTGCTGATGAAACTCTTCGACAACAAACAATTCTTCTTAAAGCTATAGCAAAGAATTATCCAAATTCTATTGTAGCTGTTTTCGATGAAGAAAAAAAACTCGAGTATATGAATGGAGAGTTAATACAAAAGCTGGAAATTGATCCTGAAAAAATGAAAGGATCTTTTATTAGTGATATTTTAAAACCTTTTAGCGAAAAGAAATTTAAGCAAAAGCTTATGCGCCGGTTTAATCTTGCGTATTCAGGAAAAAGTAATGAAGGTGAAATTCAGTATAAAAAATATTCTTTTTATGTAAGTTTTATACCTATTATCTATGAAAATGAGGAAGTTTCAAAAATATTAGTTGTTATGGAAAACATAACAAAACAAAAAGATACAGAAAAAAAATTATTAAATTTAAATGAAAATCTTGAAAATATTGTCCACGAGAGAACGGTTAAGCTGGAGTCTTCTAAAAAAGAATTAGCAAGTTCTCTTTTGGAAATGAAAGAAGCAAGAGAGAAACTTTCTCAAACAAATAAACAGTTAAAGCACTTGAATCAGGAACTTGAAGCTTTTGCATATTCTGTTTCTCATGATTTAAAAGCTCCTTTAAGAGCCATACACGGGTTTTCCGAATTTTTAAAAGAAGATTATTATGATCGGTTAAATGAAGATGGTCAAAAATTACTTGATGATATTATTTCTAATGCAGAAACCATGGCTCAATTAATTGATGGTTTGCTTCGGCTATCCAGGGCTGGAAGAAAAGATCTGGAAATTATACGTTTTGATCCTCAACCTGTAATATATTCTGTTTTTGAAGAACAAAAGCAATTAATGAATTTACCAAATGCTAAATTGATTGTAAAAAGTTTACCTCATCTGGAAATGGATTATACTCTTTTTAAACAAATGATGGTGAATTTAATTTCAAATGCACTTAAATATTCATCAAAAAAAGAAAAACAGAATGTTGAGGTAGGGACAATTGAAATTGATAATAAACTGGTTTTTTATGTTAAAGATAATGGGGTAGGATTTGACCCCCAATATGCAGGACGTATGTTTGATACATTTCATAGATTACATTCTCAACAAGAATTTGAAGGTACCGGCATTGGCTTGGCAATAGTAAAAAGAATTGTTACACGGCATGAAGGAAAAATTTGGGCAGATGCTGTCCCTAATGAAGGTGCAACGGTATATTTTACCTTGTCATAGGTTTCGTTTAAAGGCATATTACAATGTTTAATAACCTGACAATTATTTAATACGATACAAAAGGTAAGTTCTATTGACCAATGAAATTTAAAATTATAAACACATGAAAAAGATTGTCCTTTTTATTTCCTTCTCAGTACTTTGTATTAATTTTTATGGACAGGAAAAAAATTATTTATCAACAGAATTTGATGTAAACTATAATTATTGCTTCACAGGAAATAATACCCATAATAATTTTAGTTATGGATTTTCATTGCTGGTTTCAGAATACATAAATAAAATAAAAATAAGTGCAGGAATAAATTATTCCCGTTTGTATTATGATTACAATATGGAGGATCTTTTTTATTCTATTAAAAAACGAGAATATAAGTTAGAATATTTAAAATTTCCTGTTATTTCCAGTTTTAAAATATTTTCAGGTAGTAGAACTTCTTTAAGAATTTTTACCGGATTTGTTTTCAGTAGTGTAAGAGGTTACAGTATTAAATCTTATTATTTAAATGGAAAAACAGTGACTGAAAATGATTTGCTGGTACAGAAACAATTAGGTGTGTCTTGGTTGTTGGGTATAACATTTTCAAAAAAATTAGATAATAAGCTATTATTAAATATTAGCCCGTTTTTTAATTATCCAATTTTACCCGATGGCAGAAACCAAAGTCCTGGTTATAATAATATTCCTAACTATATATATGTAGGTGTTAAAATAGGGATTGAATATTTGTTTAAAGATTATAATAGTGAGTAAATGGTTAATAAGTTTTAATAAGATTTTAATCAGATATTTTATTGATTTATTATATTTGTATACTATTATTCAGTAAGATATACTTCGTTATTCAAAATATAACTATATGGAAAATCCTTTGAAAATATTGCTGGTAGAAGATAATGATACAGATGCTATGTTTCTTGAGGCTTCCGTAAAGCAGTATTTTAAAAACTATAAACTTACTTTTGTAAAAACAAAAAAAGATTTTCTGAAAGAACTCAAAAAGAATTATGATATTATTATTTCTGATTATTTAATGCCTGACTTTAACGGAAGTGAGGTTTTGAAACTTAGGAATAAACAGCGTCCCGATATTCCTTTTATTATCGTTACCGGGTCAATGAATGAGGAAACAGCGGTAGCTTGCCTGAAAGCAGGTGCCGACGACTATTTGATTAAGGAGCATCTTAAACGTATTGGCCAGGCAATAGAAATGGCTATTGAAAAGAAAAAGATTGAAAAGGAGAAAGAAGAATCCAAGATTAGACTCCAATACCTTAATAATTTATTAGTTGCCACAAGAGACTTAAATAAAATTGTTTACAATTCCAAAGATGAAATTATTCTGGCAAAAAATGTTTGCGATGCATTGGTGGGTGATAAAATAAATCCTGCTGTTTTTATAGCCTTAAAAAAATCAGACAAACAAACATGGGAGATTGTTAATTCCGGATTCCCTGACAAAAATATAGAAGAGTTACAAAAATTGATGAATACCGGAAATACAGATTTTTGTATTAATAAAAGTCTCATAAAAAAAGGTGTATTCTTAAATGAAATTACTGAAAAAAAATGTGGTGATAAACCTCTTTATAATACTATATCTTCTAATTTTACTTTAACTTCACAGTTGGAACATAATAATATGTTTTTTGGCGTATTAGTAACTGCCATTCCGCTTAAATTAAAGCCCGGTACAGAAGAAATAGCATTTTTTGAAGAGATTGCAAGCGATATTTCTTTTGCTATGTATAATATTTTTGAACGCCGTGAAAAAGAACGTTCTGAAAAAATAAGACAGGCACTGTTTCAAATATCTGAAGCGTCATTTTCCAATCTCGACTTTATTGATTTTCTGGGTAAAATGCACAAGGCTATCGAACCATTAATGGATGTAGGTAATTTTTATGTAGCATTGTATAATAAACAAAAAAACACCTATGATTTCCCCTATTTTAAAGATGCTCATGATAAACCGGTTCAGTTTAAAGACCTTGAAAGAAGAAAAGGTATTACCGAGTATGTAAGGAAAACAGGAAAGCCTTTGTTTGCTGATGATGCAAAACAAAAAGAGTTAATTGAAAATGGTGAAATTGAATTGATTGGACATCCTGCTCCTATATGGGTTGGAGTTCCTTTAAAAACTAATAGCGGCGTAATTGGTGTCCTGGCTGTTCAAAATTATTCTAATCCTGATGCTGTTTCAAAAAAAGATATGGAGGTATTGGAATATATTTCCAATCATGTGGCTGACGTGATTGCCAGGAAATCAATGTATTTAAAGCAAAAAGAAAGTGAAGAAAAATTCAGGAAGATATTTCAGACAACTCCTGATGCTATTTCTCTCGTAGATAGTGTCACCAATGAAGTTCTTGATGTAAACGAGGGGTTTTTACGAATGACCGGATATAAAAGAAATGAAATATTAGGTTTTGAAAACCGCGATTTACAAACAATAAATAACCCGGAAGACCGAAAAAAACTTATTGATGAACTAAAAGAAAAGGGAAGTGTCGAAAATATGGAGATGGCTATCCGTACCAAACAAAATAAATTAATTACCGTTTTAGTTTCATCGTCTATGCTTGAATTGTCAGGGCGATGGTGTTATCTGTTTATTTCTAAGGATATTGATTATTTAAAGCAATCGGAAAATGAAATTATAAGAGCCAAAGAAAAGGCTGAAGAAAGTGATCGTTTAAAATCGGAGTTCCTGGCTAATATGTCCCACGAAATACGTACTCCGATGAATGGGATTATTGGTTTTACAAGTCTTCTGGAAGAGGATGATGTTTCTGCTGAAGCAAGAAAGAATTATATTCAAATTATCATTAACAGTACTAAACAACTGCTACGAATTATTGATGATATTCTTGAAATTTCAAAATTGGAGACTAAACAAGTACCTCTTAGAGAAAGAGAAATTAATCTCAACGACCTTATGACACAGATTTTTTCTGTGTTTGACCTTAAAGCTAAAGAAAAAAACCTGTCTCTTTATTTGCATAAAAGTTTGAAAGATGAATTTGCATTAATTAGAATTGATGACCTGAAATTACATAAAATACTTGAAAATTTACTTGAAAATGCTTTGAAGTTTACCTTTGAAGGTAAAATTGAAATAGGGTATATTTTGAAAAATTATAATATTCTGGAACTTTATGTAAAAGATTCCGGAGTGGGAATAAGCCCCGAAAATCAACAGATTATCTTTGAACGTTTTTCCCAGGAGGAAAAAGAAATTTCAAGAAAAACCGGCGGATTAGGTCTGGGACTATCTATTGCTAAAGCTAATACTGAGTTACTTGGTGGAGAAATATCTGTTGAGTCGGTAAAAGGTAGCGGGTCTAAATTTATTGTTAAAATTCCATATAAACCTGTAAATAAACCACCAAAATTTCTAAATTCCTCCTCTGAAGGAAGAAAAGTGCACAAAATTCTGATCGTGGAAGATGAAGAGATAAACTACCAGTATATTGAATTTCTATTGAAAAATGTAAATCAAAAATTCCATTTGCTACATGCTTATGATGGGAATTCTGCACTTAATGCTGCAAAGGAAAATTCCGATATAAAACTTGTTCTCATGGACTTGAAATTACCCGGGAAATCAGGACATGAAGTTACAAGAGAAATAAAAAAAATGAAACCCGACCTTCCTGTTATTGCGCAAACAGCCTATGCTTCGTCTGATGACCGTAAAAAGGCTATGGAATCCGGTTGCGATGATTTTATTAGTAAACCGTTTCAAAAGCCTGAATTTCTCGAACTAATTAACAAATATCTCCCTGATTAATTCCTGTTCCGTAATTATTTTACTTTATCATATCATGTCTGTGAAAAAGATATCAAAAAACTCATTAGTTTTGTGTGATTATTGTTTTATTTTCTTGATATAATGAATATACAAAATATTTTACTGGGACATGGAAGCGGAGGTAAAATGAGTCACGAACTTATTTCTGAATTATTTTTACATTATTTTGATAATCAAATTCTTCAAAATCAAACTGACTCTGCAATTTTAACTGTTAATAATAATAAACTAGCTTTTACCACCGACTCGTTTGTAGTAGATCCACTTTTTTTCCCCGGTGGGAATATTGGTAAACTTGCTGTCGCCGGCACTGTTAATGATTTAGCCGTTTCAGGTGCCATTCCTATGTATTTAAGCGCCGGTTTTATAATTGAAGAAGGATTCCCCTTTCAGCAACTAAAAGAGATTGTGAAAACAATGGGCGAGGAAGCTGCTTCGGCAGGAGTAAAAATCGTTACAGGCGATACAAAAGTTGTAAATAAAGGTAAATGTGATAAACTATTTATTAATACCAGTGGGGTAGGAGTTCTCCCCGATAAATTTGCAGGTATTAGTCTGGGTGAAAATATTTCCGCCGGAGATAAAATATTAATAAATGGTGAAATAGGCGCTCACGGAATGACAATAATGGCAGCAAGAAATGATTTGAAAATTAATGCTCCTATTGCTTCCGACTGTGCTTGCCTAAATATGTTAATAAAAGAAATTCTGGATGCAGGAATTCAGGTGAAATTTATGAGAGATGCCACCAGAGGTGGAGTAGCCACCGTTCTGGCTGAAATGGTAAAAGGCAAAAAATTTGGCTTGCAGATATATGAAAAAAATTTGGTTGTTGAGGATGGTGTTCGGGGAATGTGCGAATTGCTTGGTTTCGACTCGCTTTATGTAGCTAACGAAGGTAAAGTAATAATGGTTGTTCCGCAAAATCAGGCTGAAAAGGCATTGAAAATATTACAAAATCATCCACTTGGAAAAAAGGGAACTATAATCGGAGAAATTACAACAGAAAACCCCGGGAAAGCATGGCTTAATACTGTGATAGGAGGAAAAAGAATCATTGATATGCTTTCAGGTATGCAACTTCCCCGCATCTGCTAATTTTCATATTGTTCGTAAAAACGAGTCAATTCTATTTCTAAATCTTCAAAAGCTATATAATGATTGGGACAACCATTCCTTGAGCATATATTTACCCTACCACCCGTGTCGAGTAATAAAGAAACCATAGGCGCTCCGCAAATTTTACATTCTTCTTTTACCAAAAGCTCTTTATTACAATGCGGACACGTAAAGTCAACAACTTTTCCTTTCTCAAGTTTTATGTCCGCTTCGTGGTCAAAACATTCAAAAATTGAACATAAATGAATGGTTCCCCTGTCTGTCTGCGATTCTATATTGAGCTTTATACTTGGAGATCCATGTAGCGGGTACGATTCATCCATTAAGGACTTTAAACAATATGGGCATTTCAATGATAATGAAATATGCTTTTTCATAATAAGATAATTTTTTGGGTTTCTTTTATGTAAAGATACTATAAATGTTACCTTATTATTCTAATACTCCTTAAAAAAAATGATTTTAAATAGTGGTAATATTATTTAAATAATTAAAATACAGTTTTTTAATTGTGAAAACGCCAACAAACCCCCATGTAGAAACCTGGAAATCCTGCCGGGTATGATGGAGTGCTGTAGTAACGGTATTGATGTAAAAAGGTTAGTAAATTTGTGTATTTAAAAAATATTCTGAAGGTTTTTACCTTTAAACTGGCATATACATCGGCAAATAAATAATTTCCAATTTTTTGTTTATCCTGAAGGTAAAAGCTTCGTAGTTCAGGCATATATGCATTTGCGTAGTAGGAGGTGAAATAATAAAACTGAAGGCCGCTTTGCAGTCTGCCGGCATGCTTAAATACCCAGCCTCTGAAAAATAAATCGGCCATTCCGGAAAATTCGGGTAAGCGGATAATTTTTGGCATACTTGTCTTTTGATAAACAAGTCTGAAATTAATACCAACTTTTTTATACATTATTGTTCCATTGGTATAAAATTGAAATATACTTCCTGTTGTCAGGTGCTGTTCCGGGTGCACTAAAGTATTTAAATATGTATAGTTATTAAGTGTTTGTAATTTTGCTCCAATTTTAATATCCTTGTAATGGTATTCACCGCCTAATATTAATGTCCGTTCCTTTTTTAGCGAAAGCTGCCAATTAAACCTGTTCGACCTGAAATAACTGAAATAATAGTCAGGCATCTTGTTAAGCAAATCCATTCGTAATACCAACTCTCCAAAATTCTTTTTTTCAGAACCTATATATTGCGATAATGTACCATGAATTTCAAAGTCTCCATTATTATATCCTCCAACAGTAAATTGACCGTTGACTTTTAATTTGCTGGCATTAAAAACATTAATGGCAAGACCTCCAAACGGACTGGTTTCATAAAATGTTCTTGCAACCGAATCATAAGGATACTGTTGTTTTATATAGTTATATTTTATTCCAAAATGTAAACGAAAATGTTTACTGAGCTCATCTTCATTATAACCTAAATTTGACCATTGAATACGGTTTTTTATTCTTAAAGTATAAATAGAATCGTAAGTAGATAAAGTGTCAAATATCACCGGAAAAGCCTTGTAAAATAACGAATCGACCGGTTTGTCAGAATAAATCTGGTAGTTTTTTTCATATTGTAATGCATATATAATACTCCCGGCATCCAGTTTTCTGGTAATTTTTTTCTTACTATCGGGTTTTAATAAATTAAAATATTGCTCAACATAAAAACTACTGGTACGAAGTTTATTCTCAGCCTCCTTAAGTCGCATAGGTATTACTTTCGGATCAACCTCCAAATGTTGTTCAAAAATACTGTCGTACAATAATCCACCATTTTCCTGCATTCTATTATTGTTAAACAGGTAGTTAGCAATAATTCCATATCTGTAATTTGCAGTATAATACTGTGCTGTCCCGTAAAAATTCCTGTTGTCGGCAAAACTCCTGGAATATGCTCCTGGTGAATGTATTAGCCGTAATTTCATCCCTACGGTTAGCCGTTGGCTTATTTTCCTGCTGAATTTAACCTGTAAATTTTGCTCTTTTTGTGGGCCCATTACATAAAATAACTCAGTAAACGGGTTTTGCTGAATAGGATATTCAACATTGTTATTATGGAACAAATAATACTTAAAATTATCCGGCATCCATATAAAATCTCTACGCTTATCGAGCGTAAAAACTCTGTTATAGCCCGCCAGTCCTATGTTATCAAGGGTAGCATACATACGGTTATGATGCCGGGCAGGGTCGTACTGATGAAAGTATGTTAATAATGTATCAGGTTCTGTAAATCGTTGTTCCTTAAAATTTTCCAGTGTTCCGGCAAAATAATAAACCAAATTACTGTCGGCTGCAATAATAGTACTGTCGTTTTTTAAAGCAGCTGTATCCGACTGGCAAAACGAAGGTTTTACAGCAATTAATAAAATAATAAAAACAAGTCCCTGAAAATATTTCGACATATTATGATTTAAAATCGTAATTATTGGCGTCAAATTTACAGAAAAATACCCACTCAATCATTACATTTTTATAGCTTGAACTTCAATATTATATAGTTTCTATTTTATGCGGGTACGGTTTTCTGCCCGCAATCTTGCGCTAACCTTACCGGGCTGTCCGTTATAGTCCTCGGTGCAAAGCAGGGTGTGCAGGAAGTGGTGTGGCAGTAGCTTCTGTCGTCGCTCTGCCACACCACGCACACCACTGCTTTGCCCCTCCGGGCTGCCACTTCCATCCCTACCCGGAATTTTCATTCAGGTTAAAAGATAGCTTAATTGAAAGTAGATTTGCAGTAGGGGTGGTAGCGAAAAGCCCGCAAGGCAGAGGCTGATGGAGGCTTTTATTGGCATGGCGACAAGGGAGCCAATGCAAATAAATAGCCGAACACAGCCTGTGACTGAGGACTTGCAGCGGACAACCCGGTGCCGCTTGCGATGGAATGGGCGTGGAGCGGCAACTGCCCTAAAGATTTAAATAATTTTTTTCTCCTGAAATTACCCGTGTAAATCCAAATCGTTGAGCATATATAATGAATGTTCGAGCGTGGGGAGGATTTCGGTGAGGTATTCGTTGACGGCTTTTTGACTGCCGGGGAGTGTGTAAACCAGCGTTTTGTCTATTACGCCGGCGATGCTGCGACTGAGGATGGCGTTGGGTTTTTTCATGCCGTATTTTACACGAATGAGTTCCATAATGCCGGGAATTTCTTTGTCGAGGAGCGGACGCACTACGTCGGGGGTGAAGTCTCTTTTGCCTATGCCGGTGCCTCCTGTAGTAAAAATAATGTCGGCATTATCTTTTTGGGCATTGAGGACCAGCGTTTTGAGGCGACCGGGATCATCCGGAATAAGATCATAACTTATTTCGAAGTGCCGGCGTCTGGATTCGAGGAATTTTTCTGTCTGCTGCCGGATAAACGGCCCGCTGATGTCTTTGTAAATTCCTTTACTGGCACGGTCGCTAAGGGTAATAATTTTGACTTTTATAATGCGGGGACGGTATTCAAAGGTTACCCCGGGCACCAGCTCGCCTCCTTTAATAACTTTTACAAAAATACCTTCTTTAGGCATAACGCAGTTACCTATTTCCTGGAAAATGGCACAGTTATCGCCGTGGCATTTTTTGCCAATTTGAGTTACCATTAACTCAAGGTTATCAGATACAAAGCGGTCTAAAGGTGCTGTTTTAAATAACTCAAGGCCTTTGGTAGTAATGTTTTCGGCGAATTCTCCATACTGTATATTACGGTCGGCTTTTTTCGAGAAACGCTTGATACTTTCTTCACCGAGCATACTTACCTGGCGATGCCATGCCCCGGAGTGGGCATCGTTGGGAATGCCAATATCGGTTAGTTGAATTTTTGATACGGGCTTTTTAATGGTTCCTTTTTTTTCGGAAATATTTACTGAGGTAACCTCAAAAGTTTTATTCATGGGAAACGTTTTTCTTGTTTTTTTCAATTAAATGTATGTTTTCTATTATCATATTTTTATCAACGGCTTTGCACATATCGTAAATGGTGAGCAAGGTAATTTGAACTCCTGTAAGTGCCTCCATCTCAATACCTGTAGGGCCTATACATTTTGTAAAACAAGTGACTTTAACACCTGTTTCGGTAAGCTTGGTAGTAACTGAAGCTTTTGTAAGTGCCAATGGATGACATAGAGGAACAAGTTCACTGGTTTTTTTTGTAGCCTGAATACCGGCTATTTCCGCAACTGTAAGCACATCACCTTTTTTCATTTGATTATTGCGAATTAACTCAACCGTAGCTGTATTAAGTTTTATAAAACCTTCTGCCAAAGCGGTTCTTATTTGAGGTGGTTTTGGTGACACGTCCACCATATTTGCTTTTCCTTCTTTATCAATGTGTGTTAAATCCATGAGTTTATAATTTTAAATTTTATCCACCTATACCATAAAACTTACCTGATTTATTTTTTGTTCCTGCCCGGGGTTTATTTTCCAGCGATGACTGATAAGCCTTTTCAATACCCATTTGTTTCACGTTGTAAGCCAACTCATTGAAAAGACATGGTTTGATATCGCCATTGGCAGTAAGACGAAGCCGGTTACAGTTTTTGCAGTCGCCGCCTTCACCACCTTCCACAATAGAAAATTCGCCTGTTTCCAGATTCATTTGATGTATATAACGAATCTGCAGATTGTTTTCGTTACAGAACCGGGCTACGTCTTGTGCGTCAGGTTCATTTTGATTTTTGAAAACTACACAATTTATTTTTATAGGATGAAGTCCGGCTTTACGGGCGGCATTAATTCCATCAAAAACTTTGTGAATGTCTCCACCACGAGTAATCTCTTTATATTTCTCAGGAGACATTGTATCTAAACTGATGTTTATGCGATTTAGTCCGGCAGCTTTGAGGTCAGCAGCGTATTGAGCAAGTAAAATACCGTTGGTGGTCATAGAAAGATCTTTTACCCCATCAATGGCAGCAATTTTTTTTACCAGATCAACAATACCTTTACGTACTAATGGCTCACCACCTGTTAGCCGCACTTTTGAGATACCTTTTTTAACACCATCGGCAACGGTTTTTTCTATTTCTTCAAAAGAAAGAATCTCATCGTGGGGTATAAACTCAACACCTGTTTCCGGCATGCAGTACACACAACGAAGATTACAACGGTCGGTAACAGATATTCTCAAATAATTTATTTCTCTGTTAAATCGGTCGTACATCTACCAGTTCTCCTTTCAAAATTTGTGTTTGTCCAATTTCTACAGCCATAAGTCCGTCTGCATAAGAGAGAGCATTAATATGTGCCGAACCGTGATATGCTACCGGTGTAACCGTGCCGTCTGCATTAATGATCACCGGCTCGAAAGACTTTCGTCTTGCATTTTTTCTTTTATAGTCGAGTGCAATGGGTAAGCGGTAAAATACAGGTTTATAATAACTTCCCATAATACCCATAAGCAATGGTTTTATTAACAGTTCAAACTGCACGAAAGAAGAAACCGGATTGCCAGGAACGCCTACTACCCACTTTTTGTTATTGGTGGCAAAAATGGTTTTTTTACCGGGTTTTGTAGCCACCCCGTGGAAATGAATATCAAAACCAGATTCTTTTAATGCCAATGGAACATAATCATAATCGCCCATAGAAACTGCTCCGGAAAGAATAACAACGTCGGCATTATGAAGAGCCTGTTGGAACATTCCTTGTGTTTCTTCCAATGTATCGTGAGAGATCCCTAAATATTGAACAGGGATTCCCATAGATTGTGTTTGTGCCATTATTTGCCATGCATTACTGTTCCTTATTTGCGAAAGCCCCGGTGTTTCTTCCGGTTCTACAAGTTCATCACCTGTAGAAATAACAGCTACTCTTGGTTGTTTATAAACAGAAATATCTGTAGCCCCTACAGTTGCCATTACAGGAATATGTTTGGGCTTAATTAATGTACCTTTTCGTAATAATTTATCTCCTGATTTTATATCTTCACCAGTGATACAAATATTAGGTTTGGTTTCTTTTTTAGTAAAAATAATATGATTGGCATCTATATTTTCTGTGTATTCAACCATAATAACTGTGTCGGCACCTTTAGGAAGTGGCGCTCCGGTCATAATTTTCGCACATTGATTTTCACCAACAATTTTTTTAGGCCATACACCGGCAGCAATGGTTTCTATAACTTCCAGTGGGTTAGCAAGGTCAGCTTTTCTACAAGCATAACCATCCATTGCTGACTTATTAAAAGGAGGCATATTCATATCTGAATAAACATTTTCTGCCAAAACCCTGTTTAAGGAATTCCGGAAGTTAACTTGTTCTTTTCCCAGCGTTCTGCTGTTGTTCATGATAATTTCAAAAGCTTCTTCGTATGGTATCATATTTACTCGTTTATATTTTAAACTATTTTTCCGATTCTTAATGAAAGAAAAAGATAGCTACGAGTATATCCATTCAGGATAGAATGGTTTAAGTATAGTAGCAACCCCTTTCCAATTCATTCCGCTATTGCGAAAATCGGGAGGCTTAACCATTTCTGGCTAAACCCATCGGAATATTTTTCATAGTTATGCCTTAGAAAAATATTCTCGGAGTAGTAATTTTCAGTAAAAGTATAAAATTTTTACGTGGGAGTAAGAGTGTATGCTAAATATTATTTGGATTAATTTAATTTAGTAACGGTTTACTTAAAAGAAAATAAAATGATGAACTTTGATTTATTTCAGGGATAATAATAAATTTGTCAATAATTAGTTATCAAGATATCAAAGTACCTTAATGAACCAATTACAACGTCATTTTATTATATTTTTTTTAATGTTGAACTTGTTTGCTATTCATGTTTTCTCACAAAACATTATTGTTGAGGGGACTGTAAAGAGTTTTAATGGAAAATCATTAAAAGATGTAAATATTAAGTCGGAAAAGTATGGAGAAGGAACCATAAGTAATACACTAGGTGAATTTAAACTCATTTTACCATCTAAAAGCCCTTATATAAGATTAAAAATTAGTTATGTAGGTTATAAAACAATAGATACTACCTTGTTCCCGGAAAACAGTAATATTATTCGGTTACACATTGTTTTAAAACCATTTGCATCAGAATTACCCGGATTTGAGATCCATAATAAGAGATTGAAAAACCAGAATTTTATTAGATTAAATCCAAAGACGGTATTGGTTTCGCCTGCTGTGGGTGGAGGAGTAGAAAGTTTAATAAAGACTCTGCCCGGAGTAACTTCTACCAGTGAGTTGTCATCGCAGTATTCGGTTCGTGGAGGAAACTTTGATGAAAATCTTGTATATGTAAATAACATTGAAATTTATCGGCCTTTTTTGGTAAATTCCGGACAACAGGAAGGGCTTAGTTTTATCAATCCTGATTTAGTTGGAGGTATTTCTTTTTCAGCCGGAGGTTTTGGGGTTCAATATGGTGGTAAAATGTCCTCTGTACTGGATATTAAATATAAAAACCCGAAGAAAACAAATAGCGATATATATTTTAGTTTATTGGGTGCCGGCATCTCAACACAAGGGATAAGTAAAAACAGAAAATTTACTTATATTACCGGGATACGCTATAAAACCAATAAATATTTATTGGGGACATTACAGACAAAAGGGAATTATCAGCCAAATTTCAGCGACTTCCAGAGTCTGTTAAAATATAAATTCTCAGAAAAGTTTGATGTATCTTTACTGGCTTACATTTCTCTTAATGAGTATAAAGTTATCCCCGGAACGCGTCAGACTGATTTTGGTACGGTAAAGCAAACTCTTCGATTTACAGTATATTTTGATGGCGCTGAAAGAGATAAATATAATATGGCTCAGGCCGGCTTGACATTTCATTATCAACCAAAAAAAAATACAGATTTAAAGTTTATCCTTTCGGGATATAAAACTCAAGAGTCAGAAACTTATGATGTTCAAGGACAATATTGGATTGGACAGATAGATAAAAATCCTGTTAGTAAGGATAGGGGCAGAGCTGTTGAAACATTAGGAGTAGGCACTTTTTTGCAACATGCACGTAATTATTTTGATGCACAAGTTGTAACTGTTAAGCATCTGGGAATGTATCATTTCCGTAATCAGATTATCAGATGGGGAATAAAATATCAGCATCAATGGGTTGATGACCGTTTGCATGAATGGAAAATGAATGATTCTGCCGGATATTCACTGCCTAATCCTGTTGATAACCCGGGTGATTTAAACCCAAAACGCCATGATTTCAGATTATATTACTTTGCCAGTGCCAATAATATTATTCAGGTGAACAGATTATCGGCATATATTTCAGATAAATGGGAAGGTAATACAAAAAATGGTTCCCGATGGGCGGCTACAGCAGGATTACGATTTTATTACTGGGACTTTACAGGTGAAAAATTGATAAGCCCCCGCTTTAGTCTTGTTTTTGAACCCGTATTTCTTCCGGCATGGAATTTTAAACTGTCGGGAGGAATATACGACCAACCGCCATTTTACCGTGAAATGCGAGGAATGAAAGGCTTGTTAAATAGAAATATCCATTCTCCCAGATCCTTTCAGATATTATTGGGCAGCGACTATCGTTTTCAGTTATGGGAAAGGCCATTTTTACTTACTACAGGAATATATTATAAATATATGCCTCATATTATTCCTTATGAAGTAGATAACATTAGAATTCGTTACTATGCCTTTCAATCTGCAAAAGCATATGCTGCAGGAATAGACTTTAAACTGTATGGTGCCTTTGTAAAGGGTGTTAACAGTTGGATGAGTTTGTCTTTATTAAAAACAGCAGAAGATATTCAAGGTGACAGATATGTAAATTATTACGATAAATCAGGTAATTTACTGTCTTCTTCAGATAAGCCTTTGGCTGTTGATAGTACTACTGTTTCTCCCGGTTATATACCACGTCCTACAGATCGGCGACTTAGCTTTGCAATGTTTTTTCAGGATTATCTGCCGGGGCATAAGGATTTTAAAGTTCATTTGAGACTTATTTACGGTACAGGTTTACCTTTTGGGCCACCCGATTCGGAACGATATAAGCAAACATTACGTATGCCTGATTATAAAAGGGTAGATATTGGATTTTCATGGAATCCCTTGCTGAAAAAATCCAGATCACCGTGGTTAAAAAAAATAAAAAGTACATGGATTAGTTTAGAAATATTTAATTTATTTCAGGTGTACAATACTATTTCTTATATTTGGATAAAAGATATACAAAACCGCCAATTTGCCATTCCTAATTATTTAACCACCAGAAGAGTAAATCTTAAAGTAAGAATAAAATTTTAGATAAACAAACTATTGTAATGAATTATAGTAGTTTACAAGTTTTAATAAATCCTTTTGCCTTCTTACTTTTATTTTGTTCGACTTAATAAATTTTTTGATTTCCGTTTTATGCTTAGGAGCATTATCTATAAAATCGGATGATCTAAAAATTCTAACTGCCGGATGAGTTCCAAATTTTACAAAGAACAGTTTCTCTTTATCAGAAAAACCGGCCGGTTTAGCATCAGAATAAGCACCTGGTTTGGTAGCATTCGAAAAAGTTACCCGGTACCTTATGAGTAATTGTGCAGGTCCTGATTTGTTGATTTTTTGAAAAAATCCCCAGTCTAATTTTTTATTTTTCTTTTTGAAAGGAACAAAAATAAATTTTTCATTTTTTATCTCAACTTCTCTAATGGAGGCAGGGTCTCTAAATTCCAGGATTTGTTTTGGTGTTTTGAATTCAAAATTTTGAGAATATATATTATATCTTAAAGGAATTCCTATATATTTTACTCCTTTTTTTGTTATTACGTTACCTGAAATAAAATTATCATTTAAATATGGGGAGCCTTCAATATCTTTGTCTGATAAAATTATTTTAGACATTCTTTCTCCATTTGTTTGTAACCGCCAAAATTCATCAGCAGTTTTAATGCTTGCAATATTTTGTCCTGATGCTGAAGAAAAAATAAATCCTGAAACAATAATAAAAAAGGAAATGATAGTAAATTTTGAATTTTTCATGTGTTTATAATTTTATATTTTATTGGTCACATGAAACTTACCATAATTGAATAATCATTTTCCTTGCTCTGTGAAATTGCAAAAAATTCACAGGGTGAATGTAATTTAATAAGTATTCAATCATGGACGTTTCATCTAAAAAATTACGGTTATATAAATTAAGTTAGATATTATATTTTCACAAAAGTAATTAAAATTGTGAATAATTTATGTTGTATTTACACACTGTAAAAAAGATAGTTGTGTTAAAAAAATAAAATAAATCAAAATTTATTTAGACTGTATAAAAATAAAATATATATTTGTAGTGTATTTAGTAATTCGTAATTGAATTATTAAAATGCAGGTTAATTTTTTGGGTTATCCCTCAATTCTAGAGGGCTTTTAGGTTAATAATTGAAGAAATCCCGTCTCCCCGATGGGATTTCTTCAATTTGTTAAATATAATTTTAACCAAAAGAGATAATAGTTTTCTTAATAATTTCTATAGCTTGGGTAAGCTCCTCTTCTGAAATAACTAATGGCGGGGCGAATCTGATAATGTGGTCATGTGTAGGTTTGGCTAATAAACCATTTTCGGCCATTTTAATACAAACATCCCATGCGGTTTTGCCATTTTTAGGTTTTATAACAATAGCATTTAACAACCCTCTTCCTCTAACAATTTCAACCATGTCAGAGTCTATCGTTTTCATGGCATCACGGAATATTTTACCAAGTTTTTCTGCTCTGTCGGCAAGATTTTCATCTTTAACTACCTGCAGAGCGGCCATTGCTACACGGGCAGCAATGGGGTTGCCGCCAAAAGTGGATCCATGTTCTCCCGGCTTAATAGTTAGCATTATATCATCGTCAGCAAGGACAGCTGAAATAGGATATGCACCTCCTGATAATGCTTTTCCAAGAATAAGAATGTCAGGCCTTACTCCTTCATGGTCGCATGCCAATAATTTCCCTGTTCGTGCTATTCCTGTTTGTACTTCATCAGCAATAAATAACACATTGCTTGCCTTACATAATTTATATGCTTCTTTTAAATAACCATCATCAGGTACCATTACTCCGGCTTCCCCCTGAATTGGTTCTACAAGGAAACCTGCTACATTTGGCTCTTCGAGTGCTTTCGACAAGGCAGTAATATCATTATAAGGGATGATAATAAATCCCGGTGTAAACGGGCCGAAATCATTACGGGCATCAGGGTCGGTTGACATAGAAACTATAGTAATGGTTCTTCCATGAAAATTGTTGGCACAAACAATTATTTTAGCTTCATTTTCCGGAATTCCTTTTTTTAAATAGCCCCATTTACGTGTAAGTTTTAATGCTGTTTCATCAGCTTCAGCACCTGAATTCATTGGTAAAACCTTATCATATCCAAAATATTCAGTAATATATTTTTCATATACACCAAGTGAATCATTATAAAATGCCCGGGAAGTAAGTGTAAGTTTTTGTGCCTGTTCTGTTAAGGCACCAATAATTTTAGGATGGCAATGACCTTGATTTACGGCTGAATAAGCTGATAAAAAGTCAAAATATTCTTTACCTTCAACATCCCAAACTTTAGCTCCTTTTCCTTTGGCTAAAACTACAGGTAAGGGGTGATAATTATGTGCTCCATATTTATCTTCCAGTTCCATTGCCGTTTTTGATGCGATTTTTTCTGACATAGTTTAATATTTTTAATTACACTAATTTTTACTTTTGCAATACTACAAAATTACCTTTAATATGGTAATATTATTTGGCTAATTAAGTAGATTACTTATATCTAAATAAGACTAAAGCAGATGGCGGAATGGTAATAGCATCCATTCAAAAAATTTATCGAGAAGAGGCCTCTTTTTCCATTCTTCATAGACAAAAGGTACTGAAGAGTGCGATGTAATATTGGCATGTTCAATAATCTGTGAAACTATCTCGGACTCATTACCAAATAGCATAATTTCGAACATATATCTGAAGCTGCGATAATCAAAATTTGAAGATCCCAACCCAAAAATTTTTTTGTCGATTAAAATTAATTTGGCATGTAAATTATGTGGTTCGTTAAATAAAAACTTAACTCCTTTTTTACTTAATGGTCCGAGATATTTGTTCCGTAAAATATCAACTAGACTTACATCAGATTTTTTTGGTAATAAAACAATTATTTCAACACCTCTTACGGCGGAATCAATCATAGCTTTTCTCAGCATAAATCCGGGAAGAAAATAAGGTGTTTCAATTATAATACTTTTTTTAGCTTCTTTAATTAACTGTATAAATTTTTTATTGATATTTTTTTTCGTTATTATGGGAACATCTCTTACAACTTCAAAATTTTCCCAATGAATTGTTTTATACAGATAAGGACGTGAAAAAATATATTTATTATAAATTTTAAAATCCTGGTAAAATAATCTTTTAAAAACAGTGGTAATCTCAGATGTCATTCTAAGCACCGATTCGCGCCAGTTAAGGTTATATCCTGTGATATTTGAAGATCCTATATAAGTTATTTTATCATCAATAAGTAGTAATTTTCTATGGTTTCTACGATGCCCTTTGGTAAAAATATCAAAGCCTAATTTAATTTTCTTAAAAAACCTTACTTTGCCACCTTGCTTTTCTAATTCGTTAAAAAAACCTGATCTTACAGGACTTCCTCCCCAAAAGTCAATCAATAACAATACTTCAACCTTTTCTTTTAATTTGGAAATAAGAGCGTCACGAAACCTTTCACCCATGGGGTCATTCATAAACCGGAAAGTTTCAAGATAAATATATTTTTTTGCAGATAAAATATCATCTATCATAGCCGGATAAAACTCCATGGGATCTGAAAATAAATGATATCTTTTAAACTTTTCCATCTCCTGTTTTAAAACTATAGTTTTTTTCTTTGTCTTAATGCTTCGTAAACCAAAACAGCTGTAGCTATTGATACGTTTAATGAATCGTTTATTCCCAACATTGGTATTTTTATTATGTGATCAACTGCTTTTCGCCATTTTTCTGTAAGTCCAACCGACTCGGTTCCCATAACAAAAGCTGTAGGCCCATAATAATTATAATCATCGTAAAATTTATTTGTCTGGAGTGCTGCTGCATAACTTTTAAAGTGATGTTTTTTTAACCAGTTTATTACGGTTTCAGAAGAGGCGGAAGCAGTATTTACAGAAAAAACACAGCCGATGCTGGCTCGTATTACATTGGGATTGTAAAAATCTGTTGTAGGGTCGCTTATAATTACGGCATCAACACCTGCAGCATCAGCAGTACGTAATATAGCCCCCAGATTACCGGGTTTTTCTACTGTTTCCAAAATTATTACAAGAGGTGATTTTTTTAAAGATAGGTTATCCAAATCATGATTTTTTGGAAATGCCTGCGCTACTATCCAACCACTATTTTCACGATATGCAATTTTTGAAAACACTTCTGCGGTTACCTCATATTTTTTAACGGTTTTATCTTTTTCAATAGTTGTAAGTAAACCTTCAGAAATTTTATCCTTATAATAAAAGCATGAATGTAATTTATATCCGGATGCCAAAGCATGTTTTAGTTCTTTTTCACCCTCAATAAGGAATAACCCTTGTTTCTTCCTTTCAGAAGATTTATGCAACTTAATAATATTCTTAATTTTAGGATTTTGAACACTTGATATTGTTGTTGTCATAATGAAATAAAAAATATTTATTCTAATAATGTTCTCATAAGGATGAAAAGGGTTAAAAATATAACTTGTTTATTTTAGTTTTTATATTGCTTTTTCTGTTTTTGGATTTTTATATAATTAAAAATAATAACAAGTAAAACAATTAAAATACCTATCAAAATAAAGCTAAATAATTGATATTTTTTAATAATATTTTTAGAATGTAACGATTCTTTTTTGAGAATCATTGCATTTTTGTTTAAATCATTAACTTTATATTCTGCTTCAATTTCTTTAATTTTATTTTTTTCTAATTGCTGAATAACAGAGTCTTTATAGGTCTTATACATGTCAAAATATTTTTCAAACTGATTGAAATTCCCTGTTGCGGCATAAATAATTGTTAGTTTATCATATATTTTATTTACAAAAATCTTGTAATCAGCTTTTTTTGCAAGTTTTAGTGCAGAAGTGAAATAGTATTCAGCCTTTTTATATTTTCTTTGGTCGAAATATAAATTACCCATATTGTAAAATACCATTGACTGTCCGCTGATATCTTTTAAGGATTTATAAATTTTAAGACTGTTTTCAAGATATTTTATGGCTGTCGTTTTATCTCCCAATTGCCCGTATAGTGAACCCAGATTGCATTCAACCAAAGCAATTCCTATCTTGCTGTTAAGTTCTTTTTTAATATTAAGAGCTTCTTCATAAAATAGTCTTGCTTTTTTAAAATCATGAAGATGTTCATAGTATAAATCTCCCAGGTTATTTAATACTTTTGAGAGTTTTCTCTTCTGATTTCCGGAGGTAAATATTATTTTAGCTTTTTCAAGAAATTCTCTTACTTTCTTGTAATCTTTCATTTGATAATATAAAATAGCAATACTGTTGTAAGCATCTCCCATCCCTTCTTTATTTTTTAAATCAGTAAAAAAATTAAGTGATTCCAGATAACTTTTCAGTGCTTTATTGTACTGTTTTGTCAACAAATAGATATTACCGATATTTATAAGTGAAACAGCCATTCCATCAAGGTGCTCCATTTTTTTTTCGTAGTCGAAAGATTGTAAATAAAAATTTAAAGCTTTAGGATAGTTCGACCAGCTTTCGTAAATTAATCCCATGTTATTAAGGCAGTTAGCAACGCCTTGCTTATTATCTGCTTTTTTATAAAAATTGGCTCCTTTTTGAAAAAAATGTAATGCCTGTGCAAAATCACCACTTAAATAGCAGCTTACCCCCAATGATTTGCTTGCCAGTCCTGCCTTCGAATAATCATGAATTTTACTGGCAAGCTCAATAGCATCTTTACCATAGTTTTTACAATCCAGGTAGGAAATAACCCTGTATTTTTCAGATAGTTTAATGAGAACATCTATTTTTTTTTCACCGGATGAATGGGAAAGTTCTGATTTTAATGTTTTAATATCAATAATATCATCTGCCTTTGACATAAAAGGTAGCAACAGTATTAAAAAACCGATAAATATTTCCTTTTTCATAGAGATTAGCAAAGGTAAGTTTTCTTTTTTGAAAAACAATATGTATATATCAATAAGGTGGAAAACAAGGTATTATTATAGATTATGTTTTTGAAAATTTGCTTTTTTTATTAAATTATTTCTCTCCATGTACAGTTATTGTATATTTGCTATCAAATTTTTGCGTTTATGATACAATCAATGACGGGGTATGGAAAAGCAGTGGCTATTACCCCGAATTATAAATTTAGCTTGGAAATAAGATGTTTAAATAGTAAACAACTTGATATAAACCTAAAAGTTCCCGGAATTTTGAGATCTTTGGAACCTGAGATCAGGTCAATACTTTCGAGAGATTTATATCGTGGTAAAATAGAACTTGTTATTACAGAAGAAAAAAGCGAACAGGGTTTTTCATCAATAAATAAAGATGTTGTAATTCGCTATTATCAGGAATTAAGAAATTTGGCAAAAGAACTTGATGATCCGGTTTCTGGAGGTTTTTTACCTCTTGTAATTCGTAATCCTGAAGTTTTTTCAACACCGGATAAAGATTTATCCGAAGAAGATAAAGACATCTTAAAACAAGCTGTTAAAGATGCTGCGGATCAGGTAATTGCCTTTAGACAGCATGAGGGAACTATTTTGGAAAAAGATTTTAAATTGCATATTCATAATATCCTTGAATTACTTTCAGAAGTACCTGCTTTTGAGCAAACAAGGATAGACAGAATAAAGGAGCGGATGAAAAATAATCTGGAGAAAATAAAGGGAGAAATAGCTTACGACCCGAATCGTTTGGAACAAGAAATGATTTATTATGTTGAAAAGTTAGATATTACGGAGGAAAAAATCCGACTTAAGAAACACTGTGATTATTTTCTGGATACTCTTGATAAAGAAAGCCGGTCAGGAAAAAAAATGGGTTTTGTATTGCAGGAAATCGGTAGAGAGATAAATACACTGGGTTCAAAAGCTAATGATGCAGATTTGCAGCAAAAAGTGGTGTTGATGAAAGATGAACTTGAAAAAATAAAAGAGCAGGTGCTTAATATTTTATAGGCTAAAGTATGGAAATTAAAAAAGGTAAATTAATTATTTTTTCTGCTCCCTCCGGATCGGGAAAGACAACTTTAGTTCATTATTTAATGAAACAAATTCCCGAGTTGGCATTTTCAGTTTCTGCTACTAACAGAAAGCCACGGCCGGAAGAAAAAAACGGAATAGATTATTATTTTCTATCTACGGAAGAGTTTAAAAGAAAAATCGATTCCGGAGATTTTGTAGAGTGGGAAGAAGTTTATCCCGGACAATTTTATGGAACCTTAAAATCGGAGGTTGAAAGTAAACGAAATAAGGGAAAAACAGTAGTTTTTGATGTTGATGTAAAAGGCGGAATAAATATTAAAAAATTATATGGCGATGAGGCACTTGCTGTTTTTGTTAAACCTCCTTCTATTGCTGTTCTGAAAGAAAGGCTTCTACATCGTTCTACAGAAGATGCTGATAGTATTAAAAAAAGACTTGAAAGAGCTGAATATGAGTTGACATTTGAAAAATATTTTGATAAAGTAATAATTAACGGCGATTTAGATAAGTCGAAAAAAAGTAGTATCGACATAGTGCTTAATTTTTTAAATGGTGAAAAAAATAGTAAAAATAAATATTCTTAATCATGAAGAAAATTATCCTTCCTGAATATAATACAAATGTGATAAAAGCATTATTAAGTCTTAAAATTATTGACACAGAAATTCCTGAGCCTAAAAATAATGAAGTTCTTATAAAAGTTCATGCAGCTCCTGTTAATCCTTCAGACATAGCTTTTATGTCAGGAACTTATAATATTGTTAAGGAATTGCCTGCAGTCCCGGGTTTTGAAGGCTCTGGTATAGTTACGGAAGTGGGAAGGGGTGCCGAAGATCTTCTTGGAAAAAAAGTCTGCTTCTTTACTCAGGAAAAAGAGGACGGGAGCTGGTCGGAAATGGTTTGTACAAATCGTGATAATATTGTTGTATTAGATGAGAAAATGGATATGGATCAGGCTGCATGTTTTGCTATTAACCCTTTTACAGCCAGAGGATTAGTAGATATTGCCCTTTTGCATAAACAGAAATGTGTTATTCAGAATGCAGCCGGAGGTCAGGTAGCGGCATTTATACGAATGATTGCCAAGGATAAAGGTATTGAGGTGATTAATATTGTCAGGAAAAAAGAAACAGTCGAAAAGTTGAAAAGTGATGGTGCTAAATATGTTTTATGTGAAAAAAGCCCTGATTTTAATAAAGAGCTGAAAGAACTTGCAAGTAAACTAAATTCTCATCTTGCTTTTGACGCTGTGGCGGGAAAAGCTACCGGTTATTTAATGAATGCTATGCCTAAAGGTTCGGAAGTGGTTGTTTACGGAGGATTGTCAAATAAACCTGTTTCCGGTGTCGATCCGCTCGGATTAATTTTTTATAATAAACTTATTTCAGGATTTAATCTTCCGGAGTGGCATGAAAATGTTGACCCGGATTATTTTGAAGAAGCTTCAAAGGATCTGCAGGATAAATTTGTAACAGGAGCTTATAGCACAACTATTAATGGTTCTTTTCGATTTTCTCAGATACGACAGGCACTTAGGAAATATCTGAAAGATATGAGTGCCGGAAAAGTATTGATTAAACCTGACTAACATAGTAATATTATGTTTAATAAAAAAATATCGATAATTGTTGCTATGGCTCAAAATGGTGTTATTGGTGATAATAATAAACTAATTTGGCATATACCTGATGATTTAAAAAGGTTTAAAAGGATTACCTCATATCATACTATTGTTATGGGAAGTAAAACATATCAATCGTTACCAGTTAAGCCGCTGCCAAACAGAAGGCATATAGTTATTACCAGAGATTATTCTAAGGCTTTTGATGGTTGCATTATGGCACATAGCATTGAAGAAGCCATTGAGAAAATGGATGCTGACAATGAAAATTTTGTAATTGGTGGTGGGGAAATTTATAGACAATTTTTGCCTTTTTCAAATAGAATTTATTTAACCCGTGTATTAAAAGACTTTGAAGGAGACACATTTTTTCCTGAAATTATACTATCTGAATGGATAAAAGTAGAAGAAACCAAAGTTTCTAACGATCCTAAGTGTAATTTTTCTTATGTATTTGAAACTTATAAAAGGAAAGACCTTTAACGGTTTAATAAAGACGTAATTTTATTTTTCATGGCATTAAACTCCTTAACATTATATAGCCGGGTTAAAAATACAATTTTTCCACTTCTATTGATAACAACATTTCTTGTTACTCCTGCCTTTTTATGTGCAAACTTGCTAAATATTTCTGCCCCCGGGTCTAAAGCCATAGGATAGGTAATTTTCATTTCTTTTTTAAATGCCATTACCTTGTTGACGGGCTCATTATAATCAACCCCAATTAATATGAAATTTTTATTTTTATTGGGTTCCCATATTTCCTTTTCAAGATGGGGCATTTCTTTTCTGCATACCGAACACCAGCTGGCTGTAAACTGTAGCACTACTACCTTTCCTCTGAGTTGATCCAGTGAAATTGTTTGCCCGTCAATAAGTTTCATTTTAAAATTCGGTGCTTGCTGTCCTACATGTACGATATAACCCCGATTGGTTTCATTTTGAGCTGGAAGAACCCCTCCCCATATAATAAGTAAAAAAGCAATTCCTGATATTACACTTCTCATTCATTTTATTTTGCAGCAAATATAGAAATAAACAAATAAGTCATTTTGAAATTTTTATTGCTATTTGATTTTTTTTGATAATATACTTTTTTTTAAAGCATTTATTATAAGATTTCTTAAAAGCCGAATATCAACTTGTTTACATAATGTCGTTATGATAAAACAATACCGGCAAGTTTTTGTTTGGCTTCTATTAAACTATTCATGTTAATGGAATGAGAAATGTTATTTTTTTTACAGTAACCTAATAAGTCAAGCAAATCAAGGTTTGGGACCATTTTTTTACCGGTCATCGGGCAACCTCCCAAGCCTCCCAAAACAGTATCAAAATCGCGAATTCCTGCTTTAAATGCATTATCTACCTTTTCCATTCCTTTACCAGGAATTGCATGTGTATGAAATCCAAATTCAACTTTTGGAAATGAAGTTATTAAACTTGAAGTAACGTCAAAGATAACTTTAGGTTCTATGTCTCCTATGGTTTCTGCCAGTTCGATAAAGCGAATACCTTTATGTGTCAATATTTCTATCCATTCTGCAACGATATCTATATTCCAAATATCCCCGTATGGATTTCCAAATGCAAGAGATAAATACACTACGAGTTCTTTTCCTTTAGAAAGACATAAATTTTGTAAAAAATCAATAGTATCATTACCGTGTACCAGGTCAGTATTTAAATTCTTTTTTAAAAAAGTAGGGGACACAGAGAATGGATAAAATATGCGGTCTATAACATCGTAATCTTTTGCAATTTGACCTCCTTTTTTATTGGCTACCAGTACAGCTATTTTTGTGTTTTCAGGTTTATGATTTATTTTATCCAAAACCTTTCCGGTATCTGCCATTTGTGGAATAGCACGAGGAGATACAAAACTACCTGTTTCAACAGTATTAAAACCGCATTTTAGCAAAGCGTTAATATATTCAATCTTCTTATCGGTTGGAATAATATATGGCAAACCCTGCATTCCGTCTCTGGGTGTCTCCGTTATTTTTATCATTTAAATAAATACTTTATTGAAAACAAAGTTAAGTTAATTAGCAATAACTTTATAGTTTATAAATATAATTTATCTTTAAAATGATTAATGTGTAAGTTGCTGAATAGAAAGTGGTAAAAAATTTTAAAGTATTATTTTTTTCATTGTAAACCTAATTAAAATAAAGTTGTACATTTGTTTTACAATCCGATGTTAGTTATACCAAATTAGAATTAGTAAGAGTTTGAAAAATAATTCAGAAATTTATAAAGCGGGAATATTTGTACTTGCGCTTGTTGTTATCGGTACAGCCGGTTATATGTATATTGAGCATTTTAATTTTTTAGATGCGTTATATATGACTGTAATCAGCATGTCTACAGTAGGATATGGTGAGGTGCATGCCTTAAGTCCTGCGGGTAAAATATTTACTATGCTACTGATAGTTTCGAGTCTGGGAGTAGTGGGATATTTTTTGTCGCATATGACTCAGAACTTTTTCAGAACTCAATTTGGATTCTTTTTTGGACGAGCTTCCCGAAAATTAAAAAAACAAAAAATGAAAAATCATGTAATTGTCTGTGGATATGGCCGTAACGGTAGTCAGGTTGTTTCCGAATTATTAGCATATCATGAAAAAGTTGTAGTAATAGATAAGGAACACGAATTAATTTTAAATCATCAATCCTCCAAGGTTGAATTTGTTGAAGGTGATTCTACAGAAGATGAAGTTCTTTTAAATGCAGGAGTAAAAGATGCAAAAGCATTGATTACAGCTTTACCAATAGACGCTGATAACCTGTATGTTGTATTAAGTGCAAGGGCTTTAAAACCTGATTTAAATATTATTAGCAGAGCGTCAAATGATAGTGCTGAGAGAAAATTACGAATGGCAGGTGTTAACTCTGTTGTTACCCCTGAAAGGGTAGGGGGTTCGCATATGGCAACCCTTGTGGCACAACCTGATGTAGTAGAATTTTTGGAACGGTTGAATGTTCATGGAGATTCTCCGGTGCAACTTATGGAAATTATTTGTACTAATTTACCCGAAGATTTAATCCATAAACCTATAAAAGACATTGGGTTAAGGAAGATTACAGGAGCCAATATTTTAGGATATAAAACTGCCAGTGGTGATTATATTATAAATCCTGATCCAAATACTCGTCTTTATCCCAATTCGAAATTGTTCGTTGTTGGAACAATTAAGCAAATAGAGGAACTGCGAAAAGTTCTTGGGGGTACTATTGATAAAAACTATTACCGGGATAAAAATCATTAGTACAGTTTTTATAACCACATTACATTAAATTTGCTGCATTAAAAAAATACTATGTCAGTTACATTGGTTTTATTTATTATTGGCTTTGTTTTACTTATTGGAGGTGCACAAATGCTTATTATGGGAGCATCAAGTTTAGGTTCTAAATTTGGGGTCTCTCAAATGATAATGGGATTAACTGTTGTAGCTCTGGGAACTTCATTACCTGAACTTGTTGTGAATATTTTTGCCAGTGCCAAAGGTAATTCTGCTTTGGCAATTGGAAATGTACTTGGAAGTAATATTACAAATACTTTACTTGTAGTAGGTGTATCTGCACTTATATTTCCTGTTTTTTTAAGTAAAAATACTCTCAAGCGCGATTTACCTTTTAGTTTGTTTATTTTAGTTATTCTGTTTATTCTGGCAAACGATAGGTTTTTTGGTCGTCCTAATATGATAAACCGTGGAGATGGCGTAATTTTACTTTTGTTTTTTCTGGTGTTTGGGTATTTTCTTTTCAAAAGGTCTAGAAATGAAGATTCTGAATCTTTAAATCTTCAAATTAAGGAATATGGATTAGGAATTGATATAATTTTTATTTTGCTCGGAGGGTTAGGATTGTATTTTGGAGGAGAGTGGATTGCTAATGGTGCTGTTACTATTGCTGATTTAATTGGCATTACAAGTACTGCCATGGGATTAACAATTATAAGTGGTGCGACGTCTTTGCCTGAACTAATAACCTCAATTCTGGCTTCACGTAAAAAAAATACTGATATGGCACTAGGAAATGCCATCGGCTCCAATATTATAAATGTTTTATTGGTTTTGGGTATAACAGCCGTTATTAAACCAATACCTTTTCAAGATAATTTAAATGTAGAAATTGGATTAGTAATTCTTGCAGGTATCATTGTATGGGTATCTGCAAAAACAGGTAAAATAAAAAATCAACTTGGTAGATGGCAAGGCGTTGTACTGGTACTTTTATATGTAGCTTTTATATATTTCTCAACTACATATCAGTAAATAATAAAAGTTATTTCTTTAATTACCTGATTTAAAATTTACTTATATCAACAGAAATTTTATCTTTTAACTCATCTTTCATAGCTTTCTTAAAGTTCTTGATATCTGATTTCTTTAGTAATGCTATTATTTCACCTTTTTTACCGGTAATTATTAAATCAGATCCTAAAACAGTTGGTTGAGATTTAACTATATCTATAATAAATCCTACTTCCGGTAAATTAATTTCAAAGTCAAGAACCGCTGAATCGTAAGCGTCAGACATTAAATTTCCTAACTTATCCCATTGTTTATCTTTGATAAGGTGGGCAGCCAATTCAACTCTGGTATTTTCGTTTACAATATGACGTAAACGGTTTTTTAAATTTTCTTCTTCAAGAACCTTATCTAACCATTCATGATCTTCCCCCTGCAATGCACCTAAATAAGGGACTTCAAAGTAATTATTTATGGTTGTTTTTATGGTTTCCAATTCCGATAAGCGTTCTTTATAGAAATCCTCTGTGATAATTATCTCTTTCTCAGGCCTAATAGTAACGAAGGTGACGTCATTAAAATCTGAAGGATATGTTTTATATTCAAAATTATGACTGTCAAGTAACATGATTTCTCCACTCTTTCCTAAAAGGGAAGTAAATCCATAAAGATAATTATCAAAATTTATTTTAGAATGTTTTTCCCCAATGGCTATTTGTAACAGGTCAATTTTTGACAAAGAAATATTTGATAAATAATTTAAAGCCAACGAGGTTAGTAATTTTTGGGCTATTTCTATATCTTCTGTAAATGGTTGATTAACAGTATTGATAAAACGAAAAGTCATGCCAGTTGGATTCCAACCCTTATAAATGAAAGCCTTAAATACTTTTAGAATTGGACTTGCCCATGAGGAATTTCTTTTTTGCAGATCAGTTATATGAATATGAATGTCCTCCCCGGATTTATCATGAGAGAAGGTGATATAATTTTTCTTTTTTTCTACTTCTAAGGATAAATAAAAACCAGAATTTAATAAAACAGTTAATATTTTGCCTTGTGTTAAATTAGTGAAGTTGCCAAATATTTTTATACTTTGTGGAATAAAAAATTTATTATTGCTTTTCATATATTGTATTATCAGGTATAGTTTATTTGCGTAACTTTTTGCGCGGCAAATTTAACACCATTTATTTTATAGCCTCACTAAAATTAATATTTATTTCTTTATTCCTTTATATTAAAATTAAATAAACATTTATAAAATATATAGAACCGATAACAATAAAGTTCGTTTAATTGTACTTTTTGTTAAAGTAAAAAAAATTGACTTTTTGGTTGAAATATACAAAATGATGTTATATTTGCACTGTTAAAGTAATAACAAACTATGAAGCAGGAATTAATAAAAAAGATACCACATAAAACCATAGAGAGATTAAGTCAGTATCGTCGTGCACTATTATTATGTTATGATAAAGGTCAGACGTATATTTTTTCTCATGAGATTGCTAATATACAGCATATAACAGCTGTGCAAGTAAGGCGTGACTTAATGTTAATTGGATATTCAGGAAATTTAAGGCGTGGATATAATATTAAAGATTTAATTGATTTAATTAGTGAGATTATTGATAATCCTGATGGTCAGAAAGTAGCTGTTTTTGGTATGGGTAATTTAGGCCGGGCATTATCTAAATATTTTAAAGACAGGCGAGAAAAATTATCTATTGTTGCAGGTTTTGATGTGAATCCTGATAAAGTTGGAAAATCCTATTATGGTGTTCCTTGTTTTCATATTGATGACGCTAAAGAGATAATTGCCAGAGAGGGAATTAAAATTGGGATAATTACTGTTCCTGGTGCTTACGCTGTTGAAACTGCGAAATTACTTGTTGAGTATGGAATTAAAGGAATTTTAAACTACACCCCTACACCTGTTGAAGTTCCGGAAGGAATTTTCCTCGAAGAATATGATATGGTAACTTCCTTAGAGAAAGTTGCTTTTTATGTTAAAGAAGCTAAGTAACAGCCTCTGCCGAAGCTGTTACTTATTTTAATTTAAACCATTGTAATTCTTGTGCCGCCATTATCTATTCCCAATTTGCTGGTTTCTGTAATAATGGCATCTTTTCCGGTATGTTCAACAAAATTAATTGCAGCTCTTACCTTTGGCGACATACTTCCTTCACCAAACTGTCCTTCTTTTAAATATTTTCTTGCTTGAAGTATAGTCATTCTGTCAATAGCTTTTTGTTGTGGGGTGTTAAAATTAATGAATACTTTAGGAATATCAGTAAGAATAAAAAATTTGTCGGCACGAATTCCTGCTGCTAATCGCGAAGACGCAAGGTCTTTATCTATTACGGCATCTATTCCCTGAAGTTTGTTTTCTTCTACATAAAAACAAGGAATTCCGCCACCTCCCACTGCAATTACTATATGTCCGCCTCTGGCAATTTTTTCAATAGATTTTTGATTAAAAATCACGAGGGGTTCCGGTGATGCTACAACTTTTCTCCATCCTCTTCCTCTGGCATCTTCTTTAAAAATTACTTTTGCTTTTTTCATAATCTCTTCAGCCTCCTGCTTTGAATAATAGGGTCCGATAGGTTTTGTAGGATTACTAAAGGCAGGATCATTTTTATCCACCAATACTTGTGTAATAAGAGTAATTATATCTCTTTCTTTATCTTCTTTTAGCAAAACATTTCGTAGTTGTTGCTCTAAAATATAACCTATAAAGCCTTGTGAATAAGCCCCACAAACATCAAGTGGCATTTCGGGAATATTGTATAATTTTTTCCCGGCAGTATTAGCAAGTAGAATATTCCCTACTTGTGGCCCATTACCATGAGTAAGAACCAAATTATATTTTTTCTTTATAAGTTTTAATAATTTATTCCCGGCTTCATATGCATTAGCCTCTTGTTCATCAATTGTTCCTTTTTGTCCTGCCCTTAATAATGCATTTCCTCCAAATGCAACTACTGCTAATTTTTTCATTTATTATATTTTTTATCTGTGTATTTTATGAAGATACATTTATTATTATGAAATTAATAAACGCCTGTATTTTTTTAACTTGCAAAGTTAGTTAATTTGAAATACCTTTTGATTAAGAGTTTTACGGATTTTTATTAACTTGCAGCCAATAGAAAAAAATGGAAACAAAACGTAAATTTCATCTCACACCGGTAAAATTATTGGGGTTTATACTGGGATTGTTTTTATTCTTCTTTATTTTATTGTTTCTAAATCTTAAACCAGGTAAACCTGCAGTAACGGCAACTCTTGCGGTAGCTGCCTTAATGGCTGTCTGGTGGATTTTTGAAGTTGTGCCTTTAGCAATTACTTCTTTACTGCCTGTGTTTTTGTATCCTTTGCTTGGAATAATGAATGGAAAAACAGTTTCCTCTGTTTATTTTAACGATATAATATTCTTATTTCTCGGTGGTTTTATGGTTGCCCTTGCCATGCAGAGATGGAAACTGCATAAGCGGATAGCATTGCGTATTATGATGATAACCGGTACAAGCCCGGGTAAAATACTTTTTGGATTTATGTTGGCAACGGCCTTTCTTTCTATGTGGATATCAAATACGGCTACAACCATGATGATGCTGCCAATATTATTGTCAATAATTGATGAGTTGACAGTATCTATGGATAAAAAAACTGCTAATAAATATAGTGTTGGTTTGTTGTTAGGAGTAGCATATAGTGCTTCTATTGGAGGAATAGCTACTTTGGTAGGAACCCCTCCTAACCCTATTTTTATTAAAATATTTGCCATTATGTTTCCAAAGGGTCCGGAAATAAGTTTTGCACAATGGTTCTTTTTTGCTTTTCCTCTTACAGTACTTATATTTTTTGCCGCATGGATATATCTTTATTTAATTTATAAACCAAAAGGTTCAGGAGTTAAAAGAATAAATTCTCATACTTTTTTTGAACAATATGAAGCTATGGGAAAACCAGGTGTTGAAGAAAAAATTATTTTAATAGATTTTATCCTTATGGCTTTGCTTTGGATGACCAGGTCAAATATTTCTATTGGGAATTTCACATTTCATGGCTGGTCTTCACTTTTTTCACATCCTGAATATTTTAATGATGGAACAATAGCAATCCTGATGGGTGTAATTTTATATTTTATTCCTGCAGGAAAAGAAAAGAAGACTTTTTTAATGGACTGGGAGACCTCAAAAAAATTGCCATGGGATATCGTGTTACTTTTTGGCGGCGGATTTGCTTTAGCTATTGGTTTCAAAGATTCAGGATTATCAGCATGGTTTGGTCAATCTCTTGGTTTTGTTAAAGATTCACACCCTATAATAATTATTTTTGTAGTTGCATTTATTACCATGATGCTTACCGAACTTACTTCCAATACTGCTACTACTCAAATTCTTTTACCAATACTGGCTTCATTTTCAGTATCTCTTACAATAAATCCTATTTTTATTATGATCCCGGCTACGCTTGCTGCTTCTATGGCTTATATGTTACCTGTAGCAACTCCTCCAAATGCTATTGTTTTCAGTTCCGGTAAAATTTCAGTTATTGAGATGGTAAAAACAGGATTTGTTTTAAATATCTTAAGCGCAATTCTAATAACTTTATTTACATATTTTCTTGCTCCTATTGTATTTCATGCTTCATTAACAGTATTCCCAGGATGGGTGAACTAATTTTTAGTTAATCAATTTTTTTAAATATATACAATAACTTTATATTTTAATTTTATGTTAAATTTGCTTTTTTTCTCAAATAGAAATATTACTTAAAATTTATAAATGAAGTTTTCTTTATTCAATCTTATATTGTTAATTATTTATGCCCTTGTGTGCATTGGAATAGGCATATGGAGTGCCAGAGGAAAACATGATGAAGATTATTTGATTGCCGGCAGAAAAATTAAGTTTATAGGATTTGTATCTTCAGTAGTTGCCAGTTATATTGGCGGTGCAGCTTTGGTTGCATATTCTGCATATGTTTACAAATTTGGAATTTCTGCTATAGCAGTTTTTTTAGGGACAGCATTAGGCTTTCTGATTTTTATCCCCTATGCATTAAAATTGAGAAAATATAGTTCGGAACAAAAGTTCCTTACATTACCAGATTGGTTTTATTTTAAATATAATAAAAGTACGGGAGTAGCTGCTGCGGCAATATTAACTGTTGTTTACTTCGGAATGCTGTTAAATCAGTTTATAGCAGGAAGCAGTATTTTGGCAAATATAAGTGGTTGGAATTATGAAACAGCATTAATAATTTCCAGTTCTATTATTGTAATATATTTGTTTTTTGGAGGTTTTAAAAGTGTCATTAAAACAGATGTGTTTCAGTATATAATTATGTTTGTGTTATTTATTCTGCTGGCTTATGTTTTGATAAAAGATGATTCAAAGTTTTCAGCTCAAATTATTGATTTTTCTGATATGAACCTGTCTATGACCATTGCCTTTATTGCATTTGGTGTTTTAATTATTTTTCAGTCGGCTGAATATTGGCAAAGGGTATATGCAGCTAAGGATGAAAGAGTTGTAAAAAGAGGGTTTATTGGCTCAGCAATATTAGTTCTTATTACCGGATTTGCTATAACGGTTGTGGGACTTTCTGCACATTATGAAGTTCCCGGAATTCTGCCTAGAAATGCTTTTGCAGCAGGGTTAAAAGTTCTGATTCCTGCTAAATTAATCGGGCTTTCCCTTGTATTACTTTTTGCTGCTATTATGAGTTCGGCAGATACTATTATTTTTGTATTGGCATCTAGCGTTGCAAAGGATTATATTGCCCATTTTTCTAAAAAAGATATTACCGAACATAGGTTAAAAATTCAAACTAAAATTTTTGTAGTTTTATTTTCTTTTATAGGGTTTATACTGGCTTACTTTTTTAGAGATATTATTCAGGTTATTATTTTTATTACAGGAATCGGGTTTACTATAATTCCGGCCGCTATAGCCTCTTTTCATTTTAAAATTTCAAATAAAGCTGCTTTGGCAAGCTTTTTATCAGGAATTGTTTATATTTTAATTCTATTGTTTACAAATAATTTAATACCTGAATTAGGAATCGCTTCTATTGTTGTAGCCTTATTTTTCCTTATAACATTTCAGCTTATTTTTAGAAAAAAAGAATCTGTTATTCAAAATCTTCAAAATAAAAAACCATAATAATTTGTTTCGTGGCTGATGGGAAAAAATATTTATAAAAACCCTGAAAAAGGAATTAAACTTGCTCTTCTCGCCGTCTTGTTTTGGTCAACTATTAGTTCGGCTTTTAAAATTACATTGAGGTTTATTGCCTTTGATCAAATGTTATTTTGGACTGTAACTTTTAGTGTATTTTTCTTATGGATTATAAACAAGGAAGGTAATGCACCTATATCATGGAAAAATATAAAATTAAAATACTTTTTGATGTCTGCCTTAATGGGATTTCTTAATCCTTTTTTATATTATTTAATTTTATTTAAAGCTTATGATTTATTGGAAGCCCAGATAGCAGGTGCCCTGAATTATACTTGGCCAATAGTGCTTGTTTTACTGTCAATCCCCCTTCTGAATCAAAAAATTTCCTGGAAAAGTATATTGGCCATAACAATTAGTTTTATGGGTATACTTTTTATAAGTACTAAAGGTACTTTTTCTTTTGGTAATGTTGTCAATCCTGTTGGTGTGATACTTGCAGTAGGAAGTGCCGTTTTTTGGGCTTTATACTGGATCCTGAATATGAAAGATTCAAGAGAAGATAGTGGTAAAATTCTGCTAAATTTAATTTTTGGCTGGGTTTATATCTTTATTTATTTTATTTTTTCCGGTCGTAACCTTTGGTTTTATTCATGGCAAGGATGGGCAGGAAGTGCTTATATAGGTATGTTTGAAATGTCGTTGACTTATGTAATTTGGCTAAAGGCATTAGACACCTCAACAAATGTTGCCCAGGTAAGTAATTTAATTTATTTATCACCATTTTTGGGATTATTTTGGATATACCTAACAGTAGGTGAATCTATTCACCTTTATACTATTGTTGGCTTAGTACTGATTGTTTTGGGTATATTGCTACAACAATTTGTGAAACAACTGAATTATAAATCAAATGAATAAATTAGTTAAGATATACTTTTATTGTTTTATCAGATACTAGAATTAAAATGATATATTTTTCTTGTAATCAGTTTGTTTTAGTATTTATACTGAATTTATGATGTGGCTTGTATAAAAATATAAATTTTTGTAAACACTGAAGTATGTTAAGATTTTAATAATTACATTTGACATTTATTACAAATAATATTTTAAATCATTTTTTATTAATTTCCTGAATTAGGATAATAAATCCATCCTTAATATGTTTAGATAATAAGAAACAATATTTATTAATTTTAAAAATTTATATAAATGTCTGTAAATGTTTTTATTAAAAGGCTTATGGTTGCCATTATTTTTTTATCTCTTTTTACAACTGTAAAAGCAGGTAAGTTGGGATGGAATGATAATTTGGTTAAAGAAAACCGGAAAATTTCACATTTTAATGAGATTGATATTAATGGGACAATGAATATTTTTTTGTCACAGGGCAATAAGGAATCTGTTATCGTGGAAACTTCTGAAAAACTACAACCGGTTGTAATTATTAAAGTTAAAAATAATGTGTTGTATATAAAAACTGATAAAGGGTTTCATATTAGAGAACCAAAAAAAATTAATGTATATATTACCGTAAAAAATCTAAATAGAATTAACTTCGACGGAGTAGGTAATTTGAAATGTTTAACAGAAATAAATGTTCCTAAATTAGATGTTTACAAAAATGGTGTTGGAAATATTATTTTGAATGGAAGTGCAAACAATGCTTTATTTAGTAATGACGGTGTAGGAAATATTAAAGCTTTTAATTTTATAGTAAAACATCTTACCATAAGAAATACCGGTGTGGGTAATATGGAAATAAATGCTTCTAAAACTCTTTCTATTTCCAAGTCTGGTGTCGGAAATATCTTCTATAGAGGAGATGCTGTAATTACTGAAATAAAATCCACCGGGGTTGGAAAAATACAAAAAAAAGAAGCTGTTTTTGTTTCAGATTAATACTGAAATATTTAGAAATACAGATTTTCACACATGTATTGTAAGATAAAAACCTGGATACAGATTATAAATTAAAACTTTAGTCAAATTCCCAATGTAGGTAGAATCGTCCCGGATTCTGAAGGAAGAGCTTGTAAAACATATTGTTTTACCATTGTTGTTGGATTTCTCTTTGTTTCTTTTTTTTAACCGGAAGTCGAATATGCCACTAAATGCATTGTATTTGTCTGCCGCAAACACCGAAACATAAAAGCCCTCTGGATGAAATTGGCATTGATAATGCCTACCGGTCCTCATGAAACTCCCTGAGTGGAGAAATGATTGAGTACAGGTATTTCAAAATCATCTAAAAACCAAGCGGCTTTCTGTTGGGCCTCCACCTCTAACAGTGATATCATTTCGAAAGTCAGGCGTGGAACCAACTCAGGGAAACGACTGTATTACACAGGAAATAAACCAAAATCTATTCCGGATTATTTTCAATTTCCTTAATTCCGATGCTTAGCATGTAGATAAAAGATTCTTACCTTTTAGAAAAGGGATTGGTGGAAATGACAACTTCATTTAAAATTTCTAATTGAGGCACAAGAGATATGTTTATAAATGGTTTATTCTGATACGTAACAATAATTTCATTGGTTAACTATGTCTGATAACCAATATGGAAGAAGTAAAAAAATAAGTCTTACGATAAGACGTTGAATATTATTAATAATGCGACACATTCTGTAAGACGCCTGAGTTTTTACAAACCGCCGCATCTTATTCCGTAACGGAACCAGCCATTGCCGTGTCGATCAGGGATAGAATCTTCATATGCTTTCAGAAAAGTGTAAATTTGGTTTTTCTCTGTGGGACTCAGAAAAGTAAACGATGGCATATAGCAGGGGCCCGCATTTAAAATGGCCTCAAAGCGGAGAAGGTTAATCGAACGTGTAATTCCTCCCAGCACCGGCGGAAGCATACCCATGTTCCTTTGTCCTTGGGGTTGCGGATCGCCGGGCTTTACTTTATGGCAGTTGGAACAATTTGCCACAAAAAGGTTTCTCCCCTGTTCAACAGGTGTCAGGGTTGTCTGAACGATGCTTTTTGTTTTTTCGCCGTATAAAAACCCGGCCAGAGCTGCTCTTTCGGTATCGGATAAATGGGCAAACGAGGGCATGGCATTTCGCCCGGTTTTCAGCAAAGCGATGATTTGCTCTTTTGTCATTCTTTTCCGTACCTCCTTCAGGGAAGGAAAGGCAGGCGGCCGGCCGTTCAGGTCGGAACCGTGACAAACGGCACAGTTTTTTTTGAAAAGCTGTTCACCAGAAATAAATGTTGTTGTGTCCTGTTGTGATACTGCTTGTTTTTTTGGCATATTATACCAGGTAAATCCGTATGCCAGCATTAATACGCTGATAAGAGTTGTGATGAAGATTGTTTTCATGATTTTGATGTTTGAAATTTTTTAAAAAAAATTAAAGAGTGAATCGAAAAGTAGCTACTTGTTACAGATTGTTGATTACCTTTTCAAGTTTGGTATTAATCTCGTTTGCAATCTCCTTCATGGTTTGGTTTTCAACCGCTTGCATTGCCATAGCTGGATCAATGATATTTACCTCTATACGGTCTTTTTCCCATTCTTGAATAGCCACATTGCACGGAAGCAGGGTGCCTATGGTAGATTCCGTCTGTAGTGAACGTAAAGCAAATGGAGGATTACAGGCACCCAGAATACGGTATTTTCTGAAATCTGTATTTAGTTTATTTTTTATAGTGGCCTGCATATCCAAATCGAAGACAATGCCAAAGCCTTCAGTTTGGAGTGCCTCACGAACAGCCTCAAGGGCATGGTCGAAATTTGTATTTTCCAGTATTTTTTTAAAATAGTATTTCATGGCTTTTATTTTTAAATGTTTGATTATTAATTTTTTTAAATTTTGTGCCTTATGGTAAAAAGCTCTTTACAAAGGTCTTTTTATTTAAGTTTTAATATTCGCAAGGCACCCCGGATGATCACGAGGAAGACAATGGCCCCGATGACCAGGTCGGGGATGCCGGAGCGGGTAAACCAGACCAAAGCCCCTGCTGCAATGACGCCGGCATTGATGATCACATCATTCGATGTAAAAATCTGACTGGCCTTGATGTGGGCTTCCTGTATGCTGCGCGAACGGGAAAAGAGCCACAGGCTGACGGCGTTGGCAATAAGTGCCAATGCTGCCACCCCCATCATAACCCGGTAATCGGGATGCTCGGCCGTACCGAAAAAGCGGCGTATTACTTCGGCAAAGCCGAGAAAAGCCAGCAGCATCTGAAAATAACCGCTGATGCGAGCAATACGGAGTTTGCGTGCCACGCTGTGTCCCACCACCATCAGGCTGAGGGCGTAAACCAGCGAGTCGGCCAGCATGTCCAGCGAATCGGCTATCAGGCCCATGGACTGTGCCAGCCACCCGGCAGCCATTTCGAAGACAAAAAAGCTAAAGTTGATGGCCAACACGGTCCACAGCAGCTTTCGCTGATGTGCAGCATCGTCGGGGAGTGGTGCCGGCCCGGAGACTTCCACCGAACCTTTTGTTTCCAATCCGAATTGCAGCGATTTCAGGTTCTGGCGGATATCCTTTTCATGGCCTTCGTGCCACACCGTTACTTCCCGTTTGTCCAGGTCAAATTCCAGTTTTTTTACAAAACGAAACGGTTCCAGTTTCATGCGCACCATGGATTCTTCGGAAGAACAATCCATTTTGCTTAAACGATAAGTTGTTTTTTGCATTTTTCTATAATCTTTCGCGGTTTTTTACCCGACAAACTCTTTCCACATGAGTGAGATAGATAATTCCATCTCCCGGCCTGTCGGTACTACCATATTTGCTGATGATGGCAATGGCTTTTTCGGCCAGTTCCTCTTTGCAAACTAGTTCGAGCTTAACGATTTTGCTGTCGGTGATATAAAAATTCAAAGAGGGAGCCGAATCGGTGCCGTCCATTTGCTGTCCGGTTCCTTCGCCCGGAGTAAGCGAAATGTTTTTAAACCCGGCTTCTTTCAATGCTGGAACAATCTGGTCCACCTTTTCAGGCCGGACAAATGCTTTTACTTCTTTCATTTTATTTTGTGTTAGGTTGTTTATTTATCTTTTACCGTTATGGGTTTGCCATGAATTGAAGCCACGGCATATTTTATGAAGTTGTCCAAAAAGCGGGGTTCACGCAAAGTGCGCAAAACTTTAACGCGGAGTGCGCAAAATTTAAGTCATTATAACAAAACGATTTACGTTCTTTGCGGAACCTTTGCGCTTTTAGCGTGAACCATCAAAATTATCATTTTATACACCCTCCATTTCCGGCTTTGATTAATCGTCATCCCCTGTTTCATCTTTTTTCATTTCCGAAAGCACATAGTAGGCGCCGTTCCATGCAAACAGCGTTCCGGGTTTCACCGGTTGCAGGAGCCTGATTTCATCCCAGCCCTCTTCTTTTTGGCCTATTACCACCTCAACCGGCGTAAAGCGGAGTCCCTCTTTTTCTTTTTGCACGGTAAAAACATACTGTTTTCCGCCATCGGCAACCACGGCACTTTCGGGCAGGGCATACGCAAAGTCGTTGTCGGTGGAGATACGGCCGGTGATGTACATGCCGGGGATGAGACCGTTGCCCTGGTTTTTGAACGAAGCATGCACGTTGACCGCTTTGGGATTTTGTTCAAAAGATTTGCCCACGGCAAAAATGGTGGCCGTTAGCAGGGCATCGGGGTGTGAAGCTACCGAGAAACGTACTTTTTGCCCCACCCTCACCTTGTACACATCTTTTTCAAAGATTTGCAGGTCGGCATGGATACGGTCGTTGTTGATAATCTTAAACATCGTTTTTTGCGGTTCCACATATTGCCCGATGTTGACATTAACCTTGTCCACATAACCGTTGATGGGACTAACGACCGGAACTCTTTCGTAGATGGTGCCCTGTTTTATCTTTTTGGGGTCCATTTGCAGCAGCCTGAGTTGCGAAGCCTGGCTTTTCAGGTTGCTTTTCAGGGAAAAATAATCGGCACTTACCTTTTGGAAATCTTTTCCCGAACCAATTTGTGCTGCATAGAGTTTTTTCTGTCTTTGGTATTCCTTTTCAAGATAGGCCATACGATTCCAACTGTCGAGGAAGTCGGTTTGCATTTGCAGCAACCGGGGATGGCTTAAGGTGGCCAATACATCGCCCTTTTTGACTTTATCACCGAGGAAAACCCTGATGGAATTAACATTGGCCCCTACGATGGCCGTTACCGAAGACATGTTTTGCGGAGGTACCCGTAACTGTCCGTTGGCTTCCACCACGCCGTGGAAATCGCGTTTTCCCAGGGTGTCCACCTCGATGTTCAGCGCTTTGACCTGTTGGGATGTTAAAAGGACTGGAGACAGCCCTTCTGTGGCTTTCTCTTCCGTTTTTTCGGTACCGGTATTTTCTGTTTTGCTTTCGGATTTTACGTTGCAGGCCACCAGTCCCAGCACGAGCAGGGCGGAAAGAAAAATTGTTTTCACGATGATGAATTTTTTTGTTTTCATGTGTTTTGTATTTTTATAATTAATTATCACCTAATACGTTATTTTGTATCCACGAATGACACGAATTTTGTTTTTCGCCAGCGAAAAACTTTCGTGAAATTTGTGAAATTCGTTGACGATATTTTTCTGATATTCATTTTCTGTGCGTTTTGTTTTGTCACGATTTTCGGCTTCGCCATCGAAAATCCCGCCAAAACGGTTAACTCTTTTTTATTTGCCTGGGGCTGAAGCCCCAGGCTATTTTTATTACACCCTTTCAGGGCGGAAAATTATTTTTTCGATGACTGGATAAAATACTCCAGGTTAAAACGGGCGTTCAGGTAGCTGGCAAAAGCCTCCTGCGCGCTGAACTCCAGTTGCATGGCATCGCTCACATTTTGGAGAAAGACGACATACCCGATGGCACCCTGCCGGTAAGCGGTCATGGCTCCGCGCTTTTGTTCTTCCGCTACGGGGAGTGCCTCCCGGCGATAATAACGCCAGGTGGACAACCATTTCCTGTACTCTTCCACAAGGTTCCGGTACTGCGATTGAACCTCCATTGTCTTCCGCAGATAGTTCTCCTTCGCTATGCTTCGGTTGATGTTGGC
>WGGC01000069.1 GCA_015491905.1 Bacteroidales bacterium
GAATTTACTGTAAAAACAATAAAAGATGGTTTTCAGGTATTTGTTCGTTTCTTTATTATTAAAATAATGGGCATGAAATGGATGGGAAAGTTTTTATCTCATCGCCTGTTTCCGAAACCTGAACAAGAAGAAATACGAAAAGAATTAGCTGAAAGGTGGGCTCAAAACGATTCTAAAGCTTATTGGAAAGCTACTAAATCCTTAATTAACTGGAATATTACAAATGAGCTTGATAAAATTAACTGTCCTACACTAATTGTTGGGGCTGAATTTGATTATTTTCCCGTACAACAAAAGAAACTTCTTGCCAGTAGGATAAAAAATGCACAACTAAAAATTATTCATGATAGTCGTCATGGTACTCCTTTAGATCAACCGGAAATTTTTAATCAGGTTGTTTCTGATTTTTTGCAAAACCTGAAATAATTAGAAATTTAATATTTTGATTTTAGGTTTGACATAAAAAATTATCGCCAGCATTTTCATTATACCGACAAATACATAATTGCATATTTTTAGAAAATTTTTAATAAATAAATGGAATTATTCTTTTGGTAACCTTCATATAATCCGAATACTCATTACCAAAATACCCAATTAAGGTATTTTCCTCAATTTTTATTCTGATAATATAGGCAATAAAAATAGGAATTGTTACAAGAATAATTGATATCCAGTTATTTAATGAGATTCCAAAACCTATGAATGAAATAAGAGAAGCTGAATAAGAGGGATGCCTTAAATATTTATAAAACCCATCTTTTTTAAGATGATGGCCATGTCTTATGGCTACATCAACAGTAAAAAATTGACCTAACGTTTTAATAACTAATAATCGTAAGATAACACCCAAGATTATTAAAAAAAGTCCAAAATAAACTATTTCATTATTTGCTGATAACTGAAATTGATGCAAATACGAAACATAAATTGCAGAAAAAATGCTAGTAAGAAAGACGACCCAAATTAAATATACTGAACCTTTATCAGCATGTTTTTTATCGTCTTTTTGTGATCGAAGCAGTAGGAAGATAGCAACTTCAGAAAGAAACCAAAGTCCATAAATGATATTTGACACAATAAACAGATACATAAATTTGAATTTGCCTAAATATGATATTTAACAAAAATAAAAACATTTAATTTATATAATGCGCTTATTATTTTTTATTTTCTTTCAGAAAGAATTTTATATCATTAAATAATACCTTTCTCAACTCCGGTTGAAAATATTTCATTAATTTAAACTCTCATCTATTTTCCCATTTGGCAGCATATTATCAGGATGATAAATACCAGCCTCTTCCTTTTGATACCTAATACAACTTTCCCAATCGCCAAAGCAATAGTCTCTAATCCAATGTTCTTCTAATTTTCCTTGTTCCCAATAAAATTTCATTGGGCAAACAGGAAACCATTTACAATGTTGTTGCTTCATTTTAAGCTATTTAAAATTATTTTCATTAATGATTTTAAAAATAAAAAAATTAATAATTCATCAGTTTACCAGGCTTTCTTGCCTCTACATGTCCCCAATTTTCTCCACGTTTAATTCGTGTAACCTGCATTTCGCTAATACAAAATAGTTTTGCTATTTTCGCTTGTACCACACCTCTCGCTAGCATAGATTTCAACAGCATAACATCAGATTCTTTCAATTTTCCTACTTTTTGAGCTCTTGTTCTTTTTAAAAGAGAAGGGTTCTGGCTAATCATTTCACGATGCTTTTTCATCAACGATTCTTTGGTATGCCATTCCAGATTTGAAACATGATTATTCTTTAAATTTCCGTCTAGATGGGTAACAAAAACATGTTTGTCAGATGGTTTGGAAAGCCAATTTTCAGCTACCAGTTTATGAACATAAAATTTACGACTAAATGATTTTGTGGAGATCTGGACTATTTTAAATCCATTAACAAGTGAACAGTTTAGTATTTTACCATGTGTTTTATAGATAGCAAATGATTTAATTCGCCCATAATTACTAATAAGATAACGCCCATCAGTTCCAGGAATTTCTTTCCATTCTTCATCGACAATCTTTGTTAGTTTTCGATCTTTATGATTCATTATTTCCAAATTTTTTTCGAAAATAATGAAAAAAACTTATTTAATTCTATATCTTTTTGTGGAAGTAATTTTTAAACACATGATTAACATTTTATTATTATTGTATCATAATTTTAATTTCCTCTTTTTTCTTTTTCATATAATTCAATATAATTCGTCGCACTTCTTTATTATCCAATCTTTTTTGCAAGCTTTCATCTGTTAAAACAGCATTTCTGTCAATATCATGGTTAGGAAAAAAATCAAAGCCAATATATTTTCCATTCCTTACAACAACTACTGCTTTTTCTTCTTCATTACGCCCTTTATCTATTATCATAAAGTCAGATAGTTTAAAATGAAAATTTTCCATAGCCATTTTCACACGTGAATTATAATCCTCAGGAGATTCTTTTTCAATACAGGCACCGTTACACTGATGAATTTGATACTGAAAACAACTCCCATCGGAATTATATAACCCTGAAAGTTTCTGACAAAGAGAGAATTCCTCGCAAATAGAAAACAAATGATCTCGGGCTTCCTGCATTGAGCCATAGGTAAATACAGGATTTAAGCCTTCAATTAATTTATTTAATTTCAATCGGTAATATCCTTTTTCATCTTCATATTGATACAATCCATAATTAAAAAAAGCTCTTTTTTGAGCTTGATTGTAAACAGGCTGATGCTTTTTTATCTCTTCCGATTCTAACAGCAAGGCAACAAGTTCACTTCCTGTAACTATATAATCGACATACGAAAGTTGATTTTTCATTTTTTGTTCTCTATGATGCGAATGGTTATTTAAATGAGAAAGCACACGTTCTTTTATATTTACTGATTTTCCCACATAAATAATTTCATCACGAGAGTTATAGAAATAATACACACCTGTTTTTTCCGGTAATCCGGATGTTAGTGAGCGATTCACTTCTCTTGCCGTTTTATGTTCCTCTTTTGCTGTTAAAGGTTCTCCCAGAGTCTGCAAGAGCTCAAACAACTGCAGTGTTGCCAAAGCATCACCGGCAGCACGGTGGCGGGCATTATTATTTATTCCCAATGTATTACAGAGTTTACCAAGGCTATAAGAAGGTTGTCCGGGAATTAACTTCCTGCTAAGTCTTACGGTATCAATTGTTTCCCTCTCGTATGCATAGCCCAGTCGTTGGAATTCCATTCGTACAAAACCATAATCGAAGCGTACATTATGTCCAACAAAAACAGCATCTTGAGTTATTTCAACAATTTTTTTTGCCACCTCATAAAACTTGGGAGCATTCTCTACCATTTGGTTGTTAATACCTGTCATTTGAATGATACGGTAAGGAATTTTCTTTTCAGGATTTACAAGAGTAATAAATTCGTCGATAATTTCCTTTCCATTATAAATAAAGACAGCTATTTCTGTAATTCGTTCATTTTTAGAACTCAACCCGGTGGTTTCAATATCAATGACAGCATATTTCATAAATATTATTTTATCTAAAATAATACCACAATAAAGGAAATCATTATAGATTTAATTTCATCTGAATTGCTTGCACTTGTTTTTTCAGCTGATTTACTTCATCGGCAAGCCGGTCTTTTTCTTTATTAGATTCAGGAACTTCCGAGCTTATGTAGTTTACAAATTTCCATACTTCTCTAATCTCACTAACGGGCAGTTCATAGGGAAGGTATAATGTATTTAATGAATGAAGTATAAGCTTACCAGATTCTTTAATTTTATTTTCAAGGACTTTAAAAACAACGCCATCTTCTTTTGTAACCACTATGTATGCATGTTGATTTCGAATATAATTCCAGTCCTGTACAAACTCACCGGTAACATACGAAGCATCAGGAATGGGTAACATAGAATCGCCACTAATTTGAAAGGTCCGGTATTTTTTTTGTTTTGAAAGAAATGGGAGTTTAAAAGTCGGTAATATTTTAATATAATCCGGGTCGGAATAACCTGCAGCATAACCGGCTTTAGCTTTTTCATTTACAAGTTCTATATTCTCTTCATTATTCTGATCAACGGTGGTAGCCAGCACCCTTAAATTGCTACCTTTTACATAAATATCATATCCGCGTTCCAGTTGCGACAACTGATTTTCCGAAAGGGATGTTAAATCTGCTTTCACAAGCGTATCAATTGCTATTCCGTAATATTCTGAGAATTGTATTAGCGCTTTTAAATTTGGTTGTGCTACTCCATTTTCATAACCGCTAAGTGTAGAACGTTTCATTTCTAAAGCAAAGGCTACATCATCCTGCGTGCGGCCTTTTCGTTTTCGTAATAGTTTAATGTTGTCTTTAAAATACATTTTATTTTTATTTTTTATGATTTATAATTTTTAACTCTTCTAAGATGGTTTACCACTAAGGTGCTCAAAGGGTTTTACCACAAAGGTGCTCAAAGTGTTTTACCACAAAGGTGCTCAAAGTGTTTTACCACAAAGGCGCTCTAAAGGGGTTTACCACAAAGGGCTCGAAGGGTTTACCACAAAGGCGCTCTATGGGGTTTTACCACTAAGGCGCTCTAAGGGTTTTACCACAAAGGCGCTCTAAGGGGTTTTACCACTAAGGCGCTCTAAGGGGTTTACCACAAAGGCGCTCTAAGGGGTTTACCACTAAGGCGCTCTAAGGGGTTTACCACAAAGGCGCTCTAAGGGGTTTTACCACTAAGGCGCTCTATGGGGTTTTACCACTAAGGCGCTCTAAGGGGTTTTACCACTAAGGCGCTCTAAGGGGTTTACCACAAAGGCGCTCTAAGGGGTTTACCACTATGGTGCTCGAAGGGGTTTACCACTATGGTGCTCGAAGGAAAATTTACTCAAAAATATAAGAACGATTTTTATTTTTCAGTTTATTACACGCTTAATTCCATTTTTTAAATGTTGTACATTAAAATTTACTAACAGACCTAGTTTAGAGTCTGATAATTTAAGATAAGTAAGTATCTGAGCCATGTGAAGATTTGATAAAGAGTCAACAGATTTTATTTCAACAATAATTTGATTATCAACCATTAAATCAACTCTATATCCAATATTTAATTTAACATCTTCGTAGATTAAAGGTAATGGCTTTTGTTTTTCTACTTGTATCCCCAGTTTGTTTAATTCATAATATAAACATTCTTCATACGAACTTTCAAGTAAACCCGGTCCTAATTCGGTATGAACCTTGAAAGCACAATCTAATACCATGCTAAATACTTGCTCTCTATTCATTCTCATTTTACTTTATTGTTAATGTTATAAATTTTAATTTATTTCTCTTATTAAGGGTTGTTTTACCGCAAAGAGACTCTAATGTGTTTACCACAAAGGCGCTCTAAGGGTTTACCACAAAGGTACTCTAAGGAGTTTACCACAAAGGTACTCTAAGGGGCTTACCACAAAGGCGCTCTAAGGAGTTTACCACAAAGGTACTCTAAGGGGCTTACCACTAAGGCGCTCTATGGGGTTTTACCACAAAGGTACTCGAAGGGGTTTACCACAAAGGTGCTCAAAGGGTTTTACCACAAAGGTACTCTAAGGAGTTTACCACAAAGGTGCTCGAAGGGTTTACCACAAAGGCGCTCTGGGGTTTTACCACTAAGGTACTCTAAGGGGTTTACCACTAAGGCGCTCTAAGGGGTTTTACCACAAAGGTGCTCGAAGGATTTACCACAAAGGCGCTCGAAGGAAAATTTAGTCAAAAATATAAGAACGATTTTTATTTTTCTTTTTAAAAATGATTATATTGTCGTCATAAATATGATTAATATTTAATCAAAAGTACATAAAATATTTAAAATGTCAAGTTTTATAACAATTTATTTAATAATATGAGTGAGCGAACGATTGTACATCTTGATTTAGATTCTTTTTTTGTATCGGCAGAGCGGCTTATTAATTCGTCGTTAAAAGGAAAGCCTGTTATTGTTGGAGGAATGTCGGATCGTGGTGTAGTTGCAAGTTGCAGTTATGAAGCCCGGCAATTTGGGGTACACTCGGCAATGCCTGTACGAATGGCAAAACAATTATGTAGTGATGCTATTTTTATCAGGGGGGATATGGAACTTTACAGTAAATATTCACGAATGGTAACCGACATCATTGCAGAGAGTGCTCCTGTTTATGAGAAAGCTTCCATTGATGAGCATTATCTTGATATTACGGGAATGGACCGGTTTTTTGGAAGTTTAAAATGGGCTCACGAACTCAGGCAGCGTATTATTACAGAAACAGGACTTCCCATTTCGTTTGGACTGTCTACCAACAAAACGGTATCAAAAATTGCTACCGGAGAGGCAAAACCCAGTGGAGAACTATTTGTTCCACAAGAGCGTGTAAAGCCTTTTATTTTCCCACTTTCCATTAAGAAGATTCCTATGATAGGTCCAAAGAATTATCATTTATTGCGATCGATGGGAGTTTCGACCATACAAACATTAAGTTTAATTCCTCCGGAGATGCTGGTTCAGGTAATGGGAAAAAACGGCCGTGTGGTATGGAAAAAAGCCAATGGTATTGATTCCACTCCTGTTATTCCATATTCAGAGAAAAAATCTGTTGGTACAGAGCAGACTTTTGAGCGGGATACCACTGACATTCGGCAATTGCGGCATATTTTAATACGGATGGTGGAAAAAGTAGCTTTCGAACTGAGAGAGAAGCAAAAAGTAGCAGGCAGCATTACTATAAAAATACGATACTCCAATTTTGACACCCACAGTATGCAAAAGCGCATTCAGTACACATCTTTTGACCATTTACTTATTAAAGAAGCATTGGAACTTTTCGAGCGCTTATACCAAAGGAGGATGCTTATAAGATTAATAGGTGTACGGCTAAGTAATTTGACCGGAGGATATCAGCAACTGGATTTATTTAATGAAAAGCCACAACTGGCAAATTTATATCAGGCTATGGACCACATACGAAAACGTTTTGGGGAACAGATGATACACAGAGCATCCACACCTGAAAAAAAAGTTAATGATAATAGTAAGGAAAGCTAAATATTTTAATCTGACTATTATAAGACATTGAAAGTGGAATGTTGCAGTAGTGACAGAAGCGGCAGCTCCTGCTGCTGAAAACGGATGTTAAGCAGGCAGGAAGGAGCGACCGAAGGAAGCTCCCTGTATGCCCGGCGAAACACCGTTTTTGGCAGCAGGACTATAGCGTATGGCACGACAACTGCCCAAAAAATAAAAAACATATTTTAAAAATGTATTTAAATTGTCATTCATATTATAGTTTGCGGTATGGTACTTTTTCGGTGGAGGCGCTGGTGGAAAAGGCAGCAAAACTAAAGGTTAAGACATTGGCGTTGACGGATATTAATAATTCGAGTGGGGTAATTGATTTTGTACGGGAATGTGAAAAGCGGAGAATACGGCCTGTGGGAGGAATGGAGTTTAGAAACGGTGACGAGATATTATTTATAGGTATTGCGCGTAATAACTTTGGTTTCAGAGAGTTAAATGAGTATATGAGTGCTATTAATTTAGGTGAACGTGAGCATACTTTTCCGGCACCTGATTTTAAGAATGTGTATATTATTTACCCTTACGGCAAGACTATAGGCAGGCCGCTAAAAGAAAATGAATATATTGGAATTAAGCCAACGGAGGTAAGCAGGCTGATTCGTTTGAAAAATGTTTCATTAACGAAAAAGCTGGTAGTAAGACAGCCTGTAACATTTTCAGATAACACAACATATTATTGACA
>WGGC01000070.1 GCA_015491905.1 Bacteroidales bacterium
AATTATGGGTTCCGATGGGTCTCATTTTGATGATGATTCTTGTCTTTTTACAAAATTAATGATTTTTTGAGTTATTTCTACGTCTCCGGCGAATCAGGATGACAATTCCGTTTTTTTTTGTCATGCTGAACGCAGTGAAGTATCTAATAAGTGTTAAGGCTTTGAAAAATAGTTCCTTCGCTTCGCTCAGGATGACAAAGAAGGGAAGAAAGTGTCGATTACATCTTTTGTAATAGAGTTCCTTCTCTCGCCTCAAGCGATATCAGGATGACAATTTAGAGGGTATTGTTTTTTTTGTCATGCTGAACGCAGTGAAGTATCTCTTTGACGATAATGCTTTGGAAATTAGTTCCTTCTCTCGCCTGAGGCGAGATCAGGATGACAATTTAGAAGGTGTTGTTTTTTTTGTCCTTCAGATCTCCCTTTTTGAAAGGAGATTTGCGGTAGGGGTTGAAGTGGAAAGCCCACAGGGCAAAGGCTGATGGAGACCGGCGTAGACGGGGCGACGAAGGAGCCACCGTAAACGACATGGTTCGACACAGCCTTTGACCGAGGACTTGTAACGTAAAACCCGTTAAACCGCCCTAATTATATAAAATACTGTAAAATAAATTTTTAGGTTAAAGAACTTTTTTTAATGCTTCAACGAGTTTGTTGATGTGGGTAGTGGTATGGGCAGAAGAAATGACAATGCGCAAAACTCCGTTATCGCCAGAGCCAATGTATTTTATGAATTGAATAAAGATGTTCTGCCGCATTAAATTAGTTTGAATATTTTGCATTTTATTTTCATCATTGAAAGAAAATGTGACTATGGGAAGGTTATTGTCTTCTACAGGAAGGCCAAGTTTCGTCAATTTGTGTTTTAGGTAGAGGGCATTTTTATATAGATTTTGGCGATACCCGGGATTATTTTGAACAATCTCCAGCCCTTTTAATGCCGCTGCAGCCAAGGCATTGGGGGGCGAATTGGTTCCTGTCATGACCTGGCCTTTTTTGAGAGTGTTGATAAAAGAACTATTACCGGCGACAAATCCGCCATAGGCACCAAAAGCTTTTGATAAAGTAGCTCCCATAAATAATTTCGGGGAATTTAGGTTATAATGTTCGTAACTACCCCGGCCATTTTTGCCTAAAATCCCAACCGAATGAGAATCATCGGTCCATATTACACCATTAAATTTTTCTGCCAGTTCAAGATAATCGGGAATGGGAGCAATGGTGCCCCAAATGGGAAACAGTCCGTCGGTTATTATAAGTGGTTTTTGGTTTTTCCCAAGGTAAGTTTTAATTTTATTTTTCAAGTCCTCAACATTTAAATGGCGGAAGGGAATTATTTTTTTTCCGGTGGCCATAGCACCGCTTTGGTTGGAATAATGAGCGTTTTCATCTATAAAGATTACATCAAAGAGTTTGAGTTTTTGCAATGCCTGTAAACCGGCAAGATTACTTAAATACCCTGAAGGCAGATAAGCGGCATCTTCGGTTTGAAAGTATTCGGCTATCTTTTTTTCCAGTTGTATCAATAAGGGTGTTGTGCCGTTAATGGTGCGGGATGTAGCGCTTCCAATACCAAATTTTTCTGTTGCCTCTATTGCGGCACGAAGTACTTCGGGGTGCGACTGTAACTGAAAATACCCGGTTCCGGCAAAATAAATAAATTCATTTCCATTGAGTGTAACTACCGGTTTTAATGGGCTTTCCATAAGATATGGAAAGGCTGCGGACTCTGAATTGAATGTATTGGAAGTCATTTTTTTTTTGAATTATATTATGACACTTTCCATGCTGTTTAAGAAATCTTCCTCGAATGTTGCACCAATGCCTATTGTGTCGTTTAGTATCCATTTTCCTTTACCCTGATACTGAATTCCGCCTACTACCGGATCGGCGGCAAGCATAAGTGATGAGTCCATGTCGTAGTGAACTACATTTTTTGATGCAAGAACAAAATGCATTAAAGCTGTGAGTGCAAAGCGCGACTCAGACATGCAACCTACCTGGCATTTTATTCCGGCAGCTTCAGCGATAGCATTGATTTTTAATGCATTAAATATACCTCCGGATTTGGAAAATTTAATATTGAAATAATCGCAAGCATCCATAGAAGCAAGTTTAAAAGCATCGTGGTGATCAAAAACCGATTCGTCGGCCATGATTGGAATGGGGCTGTTAGCTCTGACTTTAGCCATGGCTTTATTATTCCATTTTGGAACCGGTTCTTCGCAATGTTCAATGTTATATGGCTCGAGTGCTTTTAGAGTGTTAATGGCGGTAATGGTATTCCAACCCTGGTTAGCATCAATACGTATGGGATAATTATTCCCTACTGCCTTGCGTATTGCTTTAATACGGTTAACATCATCGGTGGTGGTAGTTCCAAGTTTTACCTTAATAGCAGGAAATCCTGATTCTTTAAAAGCTAAGGCATCTCTTGCTACTTTTTCCGGTGGGCCGATGCTAATGGTCATATCTGTGTATATTTCCCTGTTGTTATTTCCTCCAAGTAATTTATACAGAGGCAAATTAGCTTTTTGCGCAAGTAAATCATATAAGGCCATATCAAAAGCACTTTTCATGGTATAATTACCTGCTATAGCTTTGTTTATTTCGTTTAAACGTTCTTCAATAGCAAATGGATTTTTTCCAATAAGTAACCTGGCAATTTGTTTGGACAGCTCATATACAGTCTCTTGTGTTTCGCCTACAATTGTCACAAATGGTGCACATTCGCCCATGCCGGTCATATTATTATTTGTACGTATTCTGATAACTACATTTGTGGCACTTTCAATTACGCCTAAAGAAATAACAAATGGCTCTTTGTAAGGAAGGTTTACTTTAAATATTTCGACATGTGTTATATAAATATTTTCCATGATATTAAGTTTTCTTTTTGTTATGCTTTTATATGTGAAGCTAATTTTAGTTTATAAAAGTAAAATTAATTAATCTTATAGTTTGTAATCATGTAATATAAGAATTTCACAGTTTTACTTGTTTTGGTAAAAAATTTAACGAAACAGACCTCTAAGGGTAATTTTATCATATTTATAATACCTTTTTACTGTTATATTTAGGTGGTCATATTAGCAGGAAACATAATTATATTTTATACTAAAGTGATATACAATAGTTTAAATTTAAGATGCAACAAATTAAGTCTTTTTTTGTTCAAGAGCTAAGAAAGCAATAAAACCAATATTTTTCTATAAGAATTAATTATTACTTTGTTTAAATATTATTAAAAGTATGTATAATTAAATAAAAAAATGTACTTTTGTTTCTCGTAAATATAAAAAAATATGTCACTATTTGAAACGAACCACGCAGATAAAAACCTTTCCAAAGTAGAAATAAAAAAACGTTTACAAAAAAAGAAGATTCTCCGTGAGCTATACTTAAACGATGCTTTAAGCATAGCAGACTTGATGCACAGGTTGGAATTGAGTGCACCAACGATGCAAAGTTTGTTGGATGAATTAATAAAGGATGATGTTGTACATCAAAAAGGATCGGGATCTTCAAAGGGAGGGCGTAAGCCTAATTTATATGGTTTACGTAACAATGCATTATATGTTTTGTCTATCGACATTGGGAATTATTTTACTCGTATGGCATTGTTTGACAGTTCAAATGAAAAGGTTACACCTATAAAAAAGATTAAACTTGAATTGGAAAATGATATTTCCATAGTAAAGAGAATATATAGAGAGGCGAAGAGTTTGATTTCAGAAGCAGCTATTGATGATGACAGAATAATAGGTATTGGAGTAGATATGCCTGGTTTGATAGAATCTGAAAAAGGAATAAATCATAGTATTTTACATTTCGGGCAACCTGTAAGGGATATTTTTTCTGATTTGTTTAAGAAACCTGTTGTAATTGAGAATGATGCCAAAACAAAAGCTTTGGCGGAATTTAGATTTGGCAAAGCAATTGGTAAAAATAATGTTTTGGTATTACATTTAGGTTGGGGAATAGGAATGGGGATGATATTGAATGGCAAGCCATACAAAGGAGCATGTGGTTTTTCAGGGGAGTTTGCCCATATTCCCATGTCGGATGAAAGAGGTTTATTATGCAGTTGTGGTAAAAGAGGATGTTTAGAAACAGTAGCCTCAGGAGCGGCATTAACACGTTTGGCTATTGAAGCCATAGAGAAAGGGGAGATGACTTTGATAAGTCAAATGGCCAATAACAACACTGATGAAATAACGCAAGAGTTGATAATAGAAGCTGCACAAAAAGGAGATCAGTTTGCTATCGGTATTTTATCAAAAATCGGCTTTGAATTGGGGAAAGGCATTGCCTCGCTAATTCAGATTCTTAATCCTGAAATGATTATCCTTGCCGGACCGCTTGCCAAAGCAGGTACTTATCTTACCACATCTGTAGAACAAGCATTGCACCAGTACACATTTGCGATAATAAAAGATTGTGCACAACTAACGATTAGCGAATTAGGAGAAGATTCCAGTTTGCTTGGAAACGTTATTAATGTGATGGAAAGTTTAATTAAAGATAAATAATTTAATAGTAAAATATCATAACTAATGAAATATCTCTCAACTGTTGAATCACGTTTTTTCTCCAATCAGAATAGTAGTGTACAAAATTCAAATATTCCTTATCTGCTGGTAGATAATTTTCCTCAGCTTGGCTTACTAACGGCATTACGTTTTTTGGAATGGACACAGCAAAACCCTGAAGGTGTTATAAGCCTGCCGACAGGCAAAACTCCTGAATATTTTATTAAATGGACACAATTTTTGTTGCAAAACTGGAATACAGATAAAGGCTTGGAAATTCTAGAGCAATATGACCTGCATAATACAAAGCAACCGGATTTACGCGGACTGCATTTTGTTCAAATAGATGAATTTTATCCCATAAATCCGGATCAGCGCAACAGCTTTTATAACTATGTAAATAATTTTTATATTAAAGGATTTGGTTTAGATCCTGCCAATGCATTATTGATAAATGCCAATGAAATACCATTGGTACAAAACAAAAGTTACGAGGAAGTTTTTCCTAATTTAAAAGTAGATCTTTCTTTACGGTACAGACAGGCAAAAACTAATACGGAACGTTGCCAGAAAGATTCAATTTTTATGATTGATGACTGGTGTGCGCAATATGAAAATAAGATTCGTGATAAAGGAGGAATTGGATTTTTTCTTGGAGGTATTGGCCCTGATGGGCATATTGCCTTTAATATTAAAGGCTCCGATCATCATTCTACCACCCGGTTAATGGAAACTAATTTTGAAACTCAGGCTGTAGCCGCCGGAGATTTGGGAGGTATTGAAATATCCAGGAACAGGTTAGTGATTACAATAGGATTACAGACTATTACTTATAATCCGGAAGCTGTAGCAATTATTTTCGCTGCCGGTGAAGCTAAGGCAGATGTAGTGAAAAACGCATTGGAAAAGGAACCTTCCAATCAATATCCTGCTACTGTACTTCAAAAGTTAAAATATGGCCGTTTTTATATAACGAAAGGAGCAGGAATAAAATTACACGATCAAATTGAAAAATACTATTCCGGAGAATGGACACAAGAAAAGACAGAAAGAGCTGTTTTTGAGCTTGTTAAAAAATTAAATAAATATGGCCACAGGCTTACCATGGAGGATTTAAAAACAGATCCATACGCAAGCAGAATACCCGGATTAAATGAAAATACAGTTTCTGACGTAATAGAAAATGTAAAATTAAAAATGGATTTGGGTGTTCGCAAGCATGAAGATCAGCGGTTTTATCATACCGGCCCTCACCATGACGATATTATGTTGGGACTGCTGCCATATGTTTCTCACCAATTACGTCAGCCTACAAATTCTTTTGATTTTAGTATTGCAACATCAGGATTTACTGCTGTTACCAACCATTTTATTATTAAAGCATTAAATGATATTTTGTATTTCCTTTCAAGGAACGAAATACAAATGATAAACTATCCTGACTTTTATCAAAGTGGATATAAATTCAAATGGGATAAAGATGTTCATCATTATCTCGGCAAGGTAGCTGCCGGAGAAGAAATCGAACGGCGTCGCGGACTTAGTCACCGTTTAATTCGTGCTCTTGTAGATATATATAAGATAAAAAATACACCTGACCTGACAGCCCGAATTATAAAGACCATTGAATTACTTGATCATTCTTATGATGGTGAAAAGAATTCTGTTGACATTCAAAAATTAAAAGGAATGCTTCGTGAGTTTGAAGAAGAACTTGTATGGGCTCATTTCGGTGTGCAGGTAAAAAATGTTCATCATTTGCGATTAGGATTTTATACCGGGGATATATTTACCGAGCAACCCAATCGCTCGCGGGATGTAGAACCTATATTGAAGCAATTACGTGAAATTAAACCTACCATTATCAGCCTTGCTCTTGACCCGGAAGGCAGCGGCCCTGATACCCATTATAAAGTACTTCAAGCTATAGCGGAAGCTGTACGCATTTGGAGTAAAGAAACGGATTTATCTCATTTAAAAATTATCGGTTATCGTAATGTTTGGTATAGATTTCACCCTTCAGAAGCTGATGTAATTGTCCCTGTATCTTTAAATTCTCTGGCTATCCTTGATGAAGCTTTTACCGACTGTTATCTGAGTCAGGTAAATGCCTCTTTTCCAAGTTATCTGCTGGATGGTAAGTTTAGTAAACTATCGCAGAAAATATGGATTGAGCAAATGGAACAGGTAGAATTATTGCTGGGAAAGGACTTCTTTTATGCTAACTCTTCACCAAGGTTACGTGCGGCACACGGTTTACTGTTTTTTAAGGAGATGAATGTGGAAACCTTTTTAACACAGGCTCGTGAATTGGAAAAATCTGTAGAGGGGTTTTAAATACCTGTTTTATAAAGGTTGATTTTTAAATATTATGTTGATAAATATAGATTAGTGTTGATGAATGAAATAAAAGCAAACCCAAACGCGGACAGGATAATAGGTGTTGATATAGGCGGAACAAAAATTTCTGCAGGTTTAGTTAAGGATGGAAAGATTTTAAATTCTATAAAAATTGAAACTCCTCCTAATGGGACTATGGAAGATGTTATTAACTCAATAGTTACCGCAATAAATTTTGTTAATGTTGATGATGTAAAAAGTATTGGAGTTGGCGTTCCGGGACTTGTAAATACGGCTAAAGGAATTGTTTATGATGTACATAATATTCCATCGTTTGTCGATGTTCCTTTAAAAGAAATACTAGAAAAAAGGCTTGATAAGACGGTTTTTGTAAATAATGATGCTAACTGTTTTGCGTTGGGGACAAAAAATTATGGTAACGGAAAGAAATATAAAAACCTTGTTGGTTTAACATTGGGTACGGGTTTGGGAGGCGGAATAGTAATAAATAATTGTTTATATGAAGGTGTTGGATGTGGAGCCGGGGAACTTGGATTTATCCCATACAGGGATGGTAATCTGGAGAATTATTGCAGTGGGCAGTTCTTTAAAAAAGAATATGGAATCTCCGGAGAAGATGCTAATATTCTGGCAGGGAAGGGAGATCTTCAAGCTATTGAAATGTATAAACAATTTGGTAACCATTTAGGGGAAGCCATTAAAATAATTGCATATGCGTTCGCTCCTGAGGCTGTTATGTTAGGTGGGGCTATAAGCCGGAATTTTAATATTTTTGAAGAAAGTATGTGGAATACCTTAAGGCGGTTTCCATATAAGCATGTTATTGATGACCTTCACATTATGCCTGCTATAAATCCCGATATTGCCATAGTAGGGGCTGCTTGCCTTATTAAAGCAGTTCATAAATAAATCTTGAAATATTAAATTCTTAATACATGAACAAATACTCATCTGATAAAGTGGCTAATCAAAAAGGGCCAATAATTATTATTGGATTATTGTTTTTTATCTTCGGTTTTGTTACCTGGTTAAATGCAACGCTTATTCCTTATTTAAAAACTGCATGTGAGTTAACTTCTTTTGAATCTTATTTAGTAACTTTTGCTTTTTATATTTCTTACTTTGTTATGGCGCTTCCATCTTCAAAGGTATTGGAAAAAACAGGTTTTAAAAATGGTATGTCTTTGGGGTTGCTTGTTATGGCCTTAGGAGCACTGATTTTTATTCCCGCTGCCTACACGCGTACTTATTCATGGTTTTTAGCAGGTTTATTTGTTCAGGGTACAGGATTGGCGCTTTTACAAACCGCTGCCAATCCTTATGTTACAATTCTAGGGCCTATAGAAAGTGCCGCAAAGCGAATTAGCATTATGGGTGTTGCCAATAAAATTGCCGGTATATTAAGCCCTGTTATATTAGGAGCAGTTATTTTAAATGGTATAGGCAAGTTAAATAATAATTTATCAGGAATGAATATCTCTGATAAAACTGCAGCCCTTGATGCTTTAGCATTAAAAGTTGTTTTCCCTTATTTGATTATTGCAGGAGTTTTAATAGTTATGGCATTTCTTGTTTGGAAGTCAAACCTTCCTGATATTGAAGAACAAGAGGAAACTCCGTCTGATGAACATAGTAAACATACAAGTATTTTTCAATTTCCTTATTTCTGGTTTGGGGTATTGGCATTGTTTTTTTATGTTGGTGCTGAAGTTGTTGCTGTAGATACATTAATTAACTATGGCCTTTCGCTTGGTTTCGATATTAATGTAGCTAAATTCTTTTCTTCCTTTACCTTAGTTGCTATGATTGTAGGTTATTTTGTTGGTATTCTTACTATTCCGAAATTAATTTCCCAACAAAGAGCTTTGCAGTACTTTACAGTTTTAGGTATGATTTTTACGCTGGTTGCAGTATTTACTCATGGTTATACGTCTGTACTTTTTATTGCACTATTGGGATTTGCCAATTCAATAATGTGGCCTGCAATATGGCCATTAGCAATTGACGGGTTGGGAAAATTTACTAAACGAGGTTCTGCAATTATGATTATGGCTATTGCAGGAGGGGCTACAATTCCGTTGTTATATGGCTATCTCGCCGGATTACCTTCTGTTGGAAGTACTTATGCTTATTCTATTCTGATAATATGCTATTTGGTTATTTTCTTTTTTGCTACATGGGCATATAAATTTGGAAAAAGAATTGTGAAAAATTAATTTTTACTTTTTATTTCAGAACTATTTTGAAATATATTATTTACTTTTTGCACCTTTAACCAATGAAAAATTGATATGAATTATATAAAAAGTTTGTTCTTTTCTGTCGGTATCATATTTTTCTTTGCATTTACCACCTCATCTTGTAAGCCTGTTGAATATCGTATTGAAAATAACTTTTTTACAGATACCTTAAAATCAAATTGGAAGATTCAAAATAGTAAATATTTATCAGTCTCCGGTAAAATTATTTCAACAACAAAATTTAAAACTCATAAATGGTTTTCTGCTGAAATACCTTCAACAGTGCTGAATGCATTGGTAAATAATGATGTCTATACGGATATCTTTCGCGATGAGAATATGCGAAAAATACCGGTAAAACAGTTTCAGAAATCATGGTGGTATAGAAAAGTTTTTAAAATAAAACATACAAAAAAAGCATTCATTTTAAATTTTCAGGGAATAAATTATAAAGCTAATATTTGGCTTAACGGCCATTTAATATCCGATACTAATTTTGTAAACAATGCTTTTAAGCAATATTCATTTGATGTTACCAACAAAGTAAAAAGGGGAAAAAATATTTTAGCTGTGGAAATCTTCCCTCCAAAAAAAGGTGATTTTACCATTGGCTTTGTGGACTGGAATCCGGCGCCTCCAGATAAAAATATGGGCATTTTTCGTCCAGTTATTTTACGTGGTAATGGAGGCGTAGGAATAAGCAAGCCATTTGTCTCGGCAAAACCCTCATCAGACTATACCACTGCGGATATTTCTGCTGATATCCATATAGATAATTATTTAAATAAACCTGTGAAGGGTATGATGAAGGTAATAATTGCCGGGAAAATAATAAAAAGAGAAATATATTTAGAGGCACGTAAGAAAAAGCGGATTCATTTTTCTTCAAAGGAATATCCTGAACTAATACTGAGCAATCCCATACTCTGGTGGCCTTATACTTATGGGAATCCACACTTATATAATGCTACATTTTTGTTTGAAATGGATAAAGGTGTATCTGATAGAAAAAGTATTTCATTTGGTATAAGAAATATATCTTCTTACCGGACGAAAAAAGGACACCGTGGAGTACGTATCAATGGTAGAAAGATTCTCATAAAAGGAGGTGGTTGGGTAGATAAATTACTATTAAATGACACTCCGGTATCTGATGAAGCCCAATTGGATTACGTGAAAGATATGGGATTGAACACCATTCGTCTGGAAGGCTTTTGGGGAAATAGCGAGGAGCTGTACCGGTTATGTGATCAAAAAGGAATTATGATTATGGCTGGATGGAGTTGCCAATGGGAATGGCAAAACCTGTTGGGTAAAACTTGTGATAAAACCTATGGTGGTATTTTAACAGTTAACGAAATAAATCTTATGTCTGAAGCCTGGAAAGATCAAATTTTGTGGCTTCGTAATCATCCTTCTATTATAGCATGGTTTAGTGGTAGTGATAAAAAGCCAAAACCCGATCTGGAAAATAATTATCTCAATATTCTAAAAGCGTTTGATACAACCCGAATTTATCTGGCTTCGGCGAAAGAATGTTCATCGCTTGCCGGCCCGACAGGAATGAAAATGAGAGGACCTTATGCTTATGAGCCGCCTGTGTACTGGTATTCAGACACGTTGTTTGGCGGGGCTTTTGGTTTTAATACAGAAACCGGTCCGGGTGCCCAGGTACCGCCACTTGGAAGTCTGAAAAAGATGTTTTCACATAAAAACTTATGGCCTATAGACAGTGTCTGGGATTATCATTGTGGACGTGGGATTTTTAATTCTATCGATAGATTTAAAAAAGCTATTGACATGCGTTATGGCAAAGCTATCTCTTTACAGGATTTTGCCCGAAAATCACAACTATTGAATTATGAACTTATGAGGCCTATGTTTGAAGCATTTTCTGCAAATAGATATAAGGCTACCGGCGTTATACAATGGATGTTGAATTCGGCATGGCCTCAGCTTTACTGGCAACTTTATGATGCTTATATGATGCCAAATGGAGCTTATTATGGTGCTAAAAAAGCTAATCGACCTATCCATGCTCTTTATAACTATTACAAAAAATCTATATATCTTGTAAATGATAAATTACAACGAACAGGTACTTTAACGTTAACAGTCAGAATTTTAAATTTAAACTCTGAAATAGTATTTAAAAAGAAAATTTATCTTCAAAGTAAACCCAATACATCCGGAGAAGTGTTTAGTTTACCGCAAAATCTTTCTTTAACGAATGTTTATTTTTTGGATTTGCGAATTTCTGATAGTGCAGGCAGGGAAATTGATAATAATTTCTATTGGTTGTCGAAAAAGAAAGATATCCTTGATTATTCTGCCATGGTAAAACCATGGAGATTTCATACGCCTTCAAAACAGTATGCAGATTTTAAAAACCTTAATTTACTTCCTGCTTCATCAATGTCATATTATTATTCTATAAATAAAGATATAAAAACTACTGTTTTCCAGGTTACAATGAAAAATACCGGAAGTAAACTTGCTTTTTTTGTTAATCCAAAAATAGTAAATATTAAGACAAAAGAAGTTATATTGCCTGTAATCTGGTCCGACAACTATGTGTCATTGCTTCCCGGTGAAACAAGAACATTGACAGCAACAATAAAAAATATATTTTTAAAAGACAAATCGCCGGAGCTGGAAATGTCAGCTTATAATCATTTAAGATTTTTAAAAGATAATTAATCTTCAATATGTTATGAAAAAAATCTATTTTGTACTTTTTATACTGCTTTTCGTTATTCTTATTCCTTTTGAAGGCAGGACGCAAAAACAAAAAATAAATATAATTCCCTTGCCTGCCAATGTAACCATGTTGAAAGGATATTATAATCCGGGAACGGAGGTTAACATAATGACTAATAATGCTGATAGTCTGAATTTTGAGTCACACTACCTGGCAGATGTGCTAAAAAAATATGGCGGAATTGATGTGAAAATTATTCCTTTTCAACATGTGAAAAATTATAAACATACTATTCTCTTAGAGCTTAAGCCGGAAAAATTTCAAAGTAAAGAATCTTATAAATTAAAAGCAGGTAGGGATGGAGTATTCATTTCGGCAAAATCTCCGACAGGGATATTTTACGGAATACAATCATTTTTACAATTATTACCTGTTACTTTTTATGATGGACTTTCAAAAAATAATAAGTTAAGAATACCTGCTTGTTTTATAGAAGATAAACCGCGGTTTTCTTACAGGGGGATGCATTTGGATGTCAGTCGCCATTTTTTCCCGCCTGCGGCAGTGAAACAATATATTGATATGCTGGCAATGTATAAATTTAATACTTTTCACTGGCACCTCACTGATGACCAGGGCTGGCGTATAGAGATAAAAAAATACCCCAAATTAACACAGGTTGGTGCCTGGCGCGATTCAACATTAATTGGACGATTCCGGTCGAAACCGGAAAGGTATGACCACTCCCGTTATGGTGGATTTTATACTCAGGCACAAATCAGGGATATTGTGAAGTATGCTGCACAAAGACATATTAATATTATTCCTGAAATTGAAATGCCGGGACACTCTTCGGCTGCTGTTGCTGCTTATCCTTGGCTGGCCTGCTCTCCGGGACCATTTCATGTGGCTGCAACGTGGGGCATTTTCAGAGATATTTATTGCCCTAAAGACACAACATTCGGATTTTTAAAAACTGTTTTAACTGAAGTAATGGCTTTGTTTCCTTCTGAATACATTCATATTGGAGGAGATGAAGTGCCTAAAGCACAATGGAAAAATAGTAAACTTTGCCAAAATATTATTAAAAAGGAGAACCTGAAAAATGAAAGTCAGTTACAAAGTTTGTTTATACAACGTATTGATACTTTCCTAACTCAAAATGGCCGCAAGATGATAGGGTGGGATGAAATTTTGGAAGGCGGCCTTCCCCCGGGAGCAACGGTAATGTCGTGGCGTGGTGAAAAAGGTGGAATTGAGGCTGCCCGTCAGGGCCATGATGCTATTATGGCTCCCCAAAGATATACATATTTTGATCATTACCAGGCTGATAGAAAGTTCCAGCCTATTGCAATTGGTGGGTTTACAACTTTAAAAAAGGTGTATTCTTATGAACCTGTTCCTGTTGAATTGGATAGCGCTGAGGCAATACATATTTTAGGTGCAGAAGGATGTGTATGGACAGAATATATTCCTGATATAAAAAAAGTACAATATATGGCCTTACCCAGGATGGCTGCCCTGGCAGAAGTGGACTGGACTACAGCCGGAAGAAAAAACTGGAGTAGCTTCCAAAAACGAATTAATTATCAGTTTGATTTATATAAAACTTTTGGATATAGCTACTGCAAGGGATCATATAAAGTTTACATAGTTGAAAAAAAATATAACTCAAAATATGTTGAAGTAGTATTGCATTCGGAAATTTATCATCCTGATATTCGTTATACCACTGATGGAACAACTCCAACATATAAATCAGAAAAGTATAAAAAACCGTTTCTGATACCAAAAGGTACAATAATAAAGGCTGCAATATTCGTTAATGATAAACTTATGGAAACACCAACAATAAGAGAAATAAAATAAATATTAGTTTCTGCCTGTTGCATCGTAAATAACCTGATGGATATTTGTTCTGATATTTAATTTATAAAGTGCTTTTTGATTTCTTGTGGGGTAAACTCTGTTGGAAAGAAAAATATAAAGAAGTTTGTTTTTTGGGTCTGCCCAAAAAAAAGTTCCTGTAAACCCTGAATGTCCAAAACTTGAAGAACTTGCGCTTTTTGCCGGATAGTTTGAACCGTTGGAGATAGTGTCATTGCCAATTAGCGGTTTGTCAAATCCTAAACCTCTCCTGTTATCATTTTCAGGATATTGAATACGTGTAAACTCCTCCATAGTAGTATCGGAAATAAATTGCTTACCGCCATAGTATCCCATGTTTAAATACATTTGAGTTAACTTTGCCAGGTCATTAGCGGTTCCAAAAAGGCCGGCATTACCTGATATTCCTCCCATCATTGCTGCTCCTTCGTCATCAACATAACCAACAATTGGTTTTTTTCTGAAAAAGGTATCTATTTCTGTCGGGACGATGTCAGATAGAGGAACATAACGTGCCGGGTCGAAAGTAAGAGAATAGGCTCCTAATGGATGATAAAATTCTTTTTTTAAAAAAACCTGAAAATCCTCTCCTGTTAAATTCTTGACTATCTGTGGGTAAAGATAAAAAGACAATCCGGAATATTTATATTTTTCAGGAAACATAGGTGACTTTTTTATCTCTTTATACATGGTTTTTTTATATTTTTTGTTCATATAAAGCCCTTCTATGACCGGCAGGTTGAATTTTGCAGAAGAATCATTTCTGAAAATATGTTTTTTAAATTTACCGTTTGATTTGACTGTTTTTTTCCAGTATGGAATCCATGCTTGTAATCCGGCCTGATGTGCCAAAATTTCTCTTAATGTAATTTTTGATTTATTGGAATGTTTAAAAGCAGGCCAATACCTGTAAAAGGGAACATCAAGTTTTAGTTTACCTTCATCATATAGTTTCATGATGGCTGGTAAGGAAGCCGCAACTTTGGTTATAGATGCAAAGTCGTAAAGGTCGTTCATTTGAACTTTTATACGATTGTAATAGGTATGGTACCCGTAAACTTTATGGAAAATTACCGCATCATTTTTAGCTATAAGAATTTCACAACCCGGAAATGCTTTCGCTGTTATTCCACTTTGAACTATAGAATCTATTTTTGTGTTTAAATACTCAGAATTAACACCTTCTTCCTCAGGAATGGTATAAGCAAGGCGCGAAATGGCGGGTGTTGAAATACCTGTTCCCAATGGAAAATTGTTTAACCTTACCGGTAAATGTCCTTTTGCCCCGAAAGCTCCGAATATCATCTGAGCTGCCAGTTGCTGAAATAATTTACCGTTTTCATAGGTTAAAACCAGTCCGTCAGCATTTTCAACGCCAAACAACCTGTCAATGGCAAAAGGATTTCCGAAAATAGTAACGATGGTTTTATTTTGTGCTGTTAAATGTTGTAAAAAATCGACGGTTCCGGGCTGAATACCAAAATTTTTGTAAGGATACTGACTTAAATGTGTCATCCCTATGATGATGAGATTGTAACGATTCAGTTTTGCCAGTAAAATACTGTCATTAGAAGTGTCATTGGGGACATAATAATAATGATCCATACGTGTATAGTTAGCAAGCATTTTCTGAAAAGGACTAAGTGTAGAATCACCAATATTAAGCGTGGCAATTTTTATTTTTCCTAAATTCCTTACCGGTATAATGTTGTTACTATCTTTTAATACGGTTATGGAAGCTTTTATAAGCTTACGATTAAGAACTTTTGCCTCAGGTAAATTTAGATCTTTTAATAAGTCGTTAGTTTTTATAGGTTGCAAATTATTTAAGCCGGTCCAGTATTTGGCTGCCAGTATTTTTTTACAGCTTCTGTTAATCTGTTTCCATGATATTGTTCCTTTTTTAATTGCCTTTTGAATAGAGTGTATTGCCAGGTGTACATTTTGTGTGAATTCAAGCACATCGTTACCGGCAATTATAGCTTGTACTTCTATTTTTCCGGGAGGAAAATATTTTGTGGCCCCTTTCATATTCAATGCATCGGTAATAATAAGACCTTTAAAATCCATTTTCTTTTTCAATAATCCTGTAACTATTTTCTTTGATAAGGAAGAAGCCAGATGAGGGGTGGAGTCTAATGCCGGTACCATCAGATGGGCTGTCATTACAGCTCCTACACCTGCTTTTATCATTTCCCGGAAAGGATATAACTCCAGAGTGTCGAGTCGTGTTTTTCCAAATGAAACTAAAGGTAATGTTTTATGAGAGTCTGTATCTGTATCTCCATGCCCGGGAAAATGTTTTGCTGTAGCAAGTACATACATATTCTGCAGACCTTTCATATAGGCGATACCTTTTTTAGCAACATTAAATTTATCCATTCCAAAGGATCGGTAATTGATAACAGGATTGTTGGGGTTGTTGTTTATGTCCACTACAGGGGCAAAATTTAACTGAACACCAATTCGCTTTAACTCCCGTGCTATTTCCCGTCCCATTTCATAAATTAACGTATCATTTGAAATAGCTCCCAAGGCCATCTGATAAGGGAAATGAATGGTATTTTTTAAGCGCATACGTAAGCCCCATTCTGCATCCATGGCAATCATTAATGGTACTTTAGACTTTGATTGATAATAATTTGTAAGTTCAACTTGCTTTTGTGGTGTACCCTGAAAGAATATTAATCCTCCGATTTTATATTTTCTGATAAGATCGGTGATCTTAACTTCGTGTTTTATACCACGATTGGAGTAAGCTGCCACAAATATTAATTGTGAAATTCTTTCTTCTTTACTCATACTTCTGAAAACAGAATCCACCCAGTGGCTTTGAAGGTCTTTTCTAAAGTCAGGATTAAAAGTTTTAGATTGTCCTGCTACTGTTCCGTTAAAGAGTAAAACCGTTAAAAGAATAGCTATGGAATAAAGAAAAGTATTTTTGTTCATCTTAAAAAAATTAAAATAAAAAGAACTATTTTATCTGTGGTAATATTTTTATACCTGATTTTTGCTTAATTATTAAAAGTGCTATAAAGGTAATTAAACCATTTATAATTAATATTTCAAATCCTGTTTTATAACCATTAAAAGTTAATTCCAGCATCCGGCTAAAAAAATAACCTATAACAGGAGAAAAAACAGCAACAAAAGGAACCCATTTGTCTCTGATTCCGTATTTGGTGAAAAGTCCAAAACTAAATAATCCTAATAATGGACCATAAGTATATCCTGCAAAAGTAAATAATCGAGAGATAATAGCTTGGTTATTGATAGTTTTAAAAGCTAAAATAACAAAAATGATAATCAGCATCATTAAAAAATGTAACCATTGCCGTTTCTTTTTTAATTCGATTTGATTGTCTTTATATTTTTTGTCCAATTCTAGAATGTCAATGGTGAGGGATGTCGTAAGGGCTGTTAACGCACTATCGGCACTTGAATAAGCTGCAGAAATTAACCCTATAAAGAAGATGATCCCTCCCGTTATCCCTAAATGATGTAATGCTATATCAGGGAAAAGCTGATCTGTAAGTGTTGGAGTTGCTATATGAAGGTGAGTTGCGTAAATATATAGTGCAGCACCCAGAAAAAGAAAAATAAGATTTACCGGAACGAGAATGATACTAAGCATGGTCATATTTTTCTGAGAGTCCCTGATATTGCGACAACTTAGGTTTTTTTGCATCATATCCTGGTCCAGGCCGGTCATAGCAATTGTAATAAACATTCCACTTAGAAATAATTTGATAAAATAGTTGCTGCTTTTTATATCGGTTACAAAAACCTGAGAATAATTTGTCGACCATACTTTCTTCCACATTTCCCCCAATGAAATATCCATACCTGACACAATAATAGTTACAGTTACAATTACTGATAAAAGCATAAATGTTGTTTGTAATGTATCTGTCCAGACAATTGTTTTAATTCCACCTTTCAGGGTATAGAGTTGTATTAAAAGTAAAAATAAAGTTACTGTCACCCAGAACGGAATACCAAAATGATCAAAAACAAAAAGTTGTAATATCTCTACAACTAAAAACATTCTGAATGAAGCTCCAATAATCCTTGAAAGAAGAAAAAAGGAAGCTCCTGTTTTATAGGAATGTTTTCCCAGTCTGGTTCCCAAATATGTATATATTGATGTTAAATTTAGTTTGTAATAAACAGGTAATAATAATAAACTGACAACAGCATATCCTGCAATATATCCTAATACTATAACAAAATAAGTGAAATGCGTGGTTCCTACCCAGCCGGGGACAGAAATAAAAGTAACACCCGATAATGTAGCTCCTATCATTCCATAAGTTACTACAAACCAAGGCGATTTTCTGTTGCCAATAAAAAATGTTTGATTGTCAGCTTTACGTGATGTAATCCATGCTACAAAAAATATCAGCGAAGTATAAATTAAAAAAGTAATGAAGATTATCTTTGGTGTCATACTTCTATAGTAACTTATCGGTAAATAGCTATAATTAATATTTATATAATAATGATTTACTCTTTAAGTAATTTTTAAAAAGCTATAAAAAATGAATCCTCCAGGAATAAGTACAGCATTGCTCGTGTATTACTCTTTCCTGAAGGATTTATAATTATTTTTTTACTACTAAATACTTGGGTTCGCCGGAGTATTTGGATTATTGGCACGTTCACTAAATGGATAAGGATAAAAATTCCTGTTTCGTTCGTTAGTATATGATCCGGCAGCAGGAGGTATAAGGTTAGGATGAATTCTTCTTGAATCTTCAAGACGCATACCACTCATAAATAGTTCAATAGAACGTTGCTTAAAGATTTCATCCATAATATCGGATTTGCTTGTAGCATTACCTGTCCATGCTCCTAATCCGGCATTAACACCAAAAACATCATTTGTTTTTTCACGAACTGCATTAATAAATTGTACTGCTTTTGTTAAATCACCCATTTGCGCGTATGCTTCGGCTTTTATTAATAACATTTCGCCTGGCAAATAAACAGGTATTGATTTGGTTTCAGTATCAAAAAAGCCTAATAGATCTTCTACTGTATGACCACCAACACTGGCAGGCTCTACAACAATATTGGTAGGGGACAGGTAGAATGCAATTCTGCCATCATTGGGATTGGGAATGTATTTTCCTGTTAATCCGAAATTTACTATTGGCTTGGTGTCAGGGTTATTATAAACAGCGAATCTGTAAACAGGGTTCTTAAAAGTAGATCCGTCATATTCCCAAACTGACTGTGATGTCAAATCAACAGCATCAGCAGCGGCAATAGCATCAGCATATTTTTTTGCAAAAAGACTATATCTGGCTAAATAAGCGTTGATAACATTTGGTAAACTTATTTTTGGAAATAAATTTGAAAATTCAGCTGATACGGGTTGAGCAGCAATATCGGCTTTCGCACTTTTTAATAAAGCAATGCATGTGTCTAAAGCTTCTTCGCGACTACTGAATTGTGCATCTCCATTTAACTGGTTTTTAATAGGAACTTTTTGAAAGTTTTGAGCCATATACCCTAATGTTAAAGCTCTGAACCATTTTGCATAAGCTACTAATCCCGATTTTGTGCCGGGAGACATTGTAACCGGAGCAACATTTGCAAGTATGTTTTCTGCAATTCCCTTGTCTCTTAATAAGTCTGTCCATAATCCACCAATACCTGTATTATCATCAGATAAAGCTGAACCTCCTAAAACTAATTCGGCAGGGGTAATATATGTACTTATGTCTCCTAATTCTCTTGTGGATAAACCCGGGACTTCCGTTACGAAGAAATAAGTTGAGGATGCAAAGTTGGAGTTAAGTCCAACAGCCAAACCAAGTAATCCTGATTTTGTTGTCAGCACTTGAGTTTCTGTAGGCTGATTTACGTTCTGGTAATCTTTTTTGCATCCAAATAATAGTGTGGAAAAAAGAAGTACCAGAAATATTTTATTTGTTGTTTTCATGTGTCTATATTTATATTTTAAATCCATTTTTTTACCTGAAATCTATTATTTAAATTTAAAAGTCATTCCAAATGTATATACTCTTGGTATTGGTACATTTGCCATATCTTGTCCGCGGACGCCATTGGATTGTCCTTCAGTATTTACTTCGGGATCCGGGCCTGAATAGTGATCGAAAGATAATAAATTGGATCCGTCTATGTAAAACCGTATTGATTTTATCAGACTTTTCTTATTTTCAAATCTAAGATCATAAGATAAATAAACATCACGTAATTTTACATAAGAACCATTTTCTATAAAAGATTGAAAAATAAAGAAGTTTGGACGGCTGGATCCTTTAGGAATTTGTCCTAATAATTCTAACCCTTGTACAGCTCCTCCCGGAAATAAATACCCCATCCTTTTGTTCCAGTTCATAATTTGATTTCCATAAACCATATCAAACTGAACTCTTAATTGAAATCTTTTATAATTAAAAGTATTAACCAACGAGCCAACAAACTTAGGGTTAGGATCGCCTATTACCTTACGAAGAGTTGTACCTGTAGGTTGACCGTCAGCATTATAATCTTGAACAGGAACAGGAATTGCCTGTCCGTATGAATTTTTTACATATTCATAATGGCCTTTAGCCTTCTGAACAAATCCTTTGGAATCTAGTAAAAGTTGTCCATCAGGTTTTGTGGCGAAATATGTTCCATAGAAAACACCAAGAGGCTGTCCCGACATTGCTACAGATGTGCCAAACATACCTAAACCAATTTTAACTCCTTCAATGTATGGGGTTACATTCTTATTGTGACTGTAGGTGGCTGATACTTCCCAGGAGAAATTACTCTTTTGTACCGGTAATCCTCTTAAAACTATCTCAACACCATTATTTACCATGGTTCCAATATTTGTAAACTGGTTAGTGTAACCTGTTGATGGTGCCAGCGGCCTGTTAATAAGTAGGTCGGTAATGTTCTGGTGGTAATATGTGAACTCACCACCAATTCTGTTTTTTAACATTGAAAAATCAAATCCAAATTCATATTCAGCTTGTCTTTCCGGTCTTAAATCGGGATTACCTTTTATAGAAGCAGGCAAGAAACCAATATTCCCCATGTAATTCAATGTATTATAATTGGTATAAATCTGAAATGGTGCCAGTGCTGTAAGGTTTCCTGATTGTCCCCATGCACCACGTACTCTGAAAAAGTCAAATGTCTTTCCGAAAATATTCTGCCAGTAATTTTCTTCAGAAACAGAATAAGAACCACTAAATTTTCCATATAACTGGTTTCTTTGATTTTTACCAAAAGTAGATGCCCCGTCAACACGAGCTGCAGCAGTTAAAAAAATCTTATTTTTATAACTGAAACTTTCCTGAATAAAACTTCCCCAATATGAAGCTTTGGTTCTGTAATCTCTACCGGCTACTGCTGAAGTAGGATCCGTTACAATAACATTGTCAATAGCACTTACTTTGTCATTTTGTACCCCGAATATGTTTCTGCCTTCATATTGATAGCTGTTACCGGCTGCAGTTGTAAGGGTGATAAACTCGTTTAAATTATATTTATAACTTAAATTTAAATCACTGTTAACCATGGTAGTGTTAAGTGTGTTTTTTTCTGATCTTCCATTTGGCCTGGTGTTGAATCCTTTCGGGATAAATAATAAACCAACGGAATATGCATGATCATAGCCTAAAGTATAATTAATTCTTAAGCCTTTTATGGGTGTTAAGTGAATTTGTAAGTCGTTTATTGTACGGTAATTAGTGGTTGAGGCCTTTATCCTGTCAATGGCTTCATATGGATTTGCCATCCATCCGATGTTTGGATAATTTCCATATTGATCTGGTGCAGGATTAATAGCGTTATCAGCAAATAATAAACTTACCAAAGGACCATAGTTTTTACCGTTTGGCATGTCATGGCTCTTGTTATAAGAGGAAAAAGATCCTGCTGAAATTTTAATCCATTTATTTAAAACCTGATCTATACGTAAATTAAAAGTCTTTCTGTCGAAATTTGTATTTCTTACAATACCTCCATTATTTAACTGTGAAACAGATAAAAAATATTTTGTTTTTTCCGTTCCACCTGTAATGTTAACTGAATTATGGTATCCAAATGCTTTGCGGAAGATGTAGTCCTGATAGTTATATCTTTTTGCTGGTACCGCAGCTCCGTTATCCCATTTTAACTGTGCAGTATTAACAGGGAATGCCTTTCTTAATTCGTTAACATTTGCACTTGTTGAAAAGCTAATGTTTGGAGCTCCTGTTTTACCGCGTTTGGTAAAAACCAACACCACACCATTACTGGCTCTTGAACCATATATTGCAGCAGCAGCAGCACCTTTTAATACTACAATATGGTCTATATCATCCGGATCCATGTCAACTAATCTGTTTTGTGTATAACCTCCTAAATTAATTAATTGCGATGAACCATTGTTTACAATTACTCCATCTATAATATAAAGGGGATCTGAACTTCCTGTCAGTGTACTGGCACCACGTAAACGAATGGAAACTCCTCCTGATGGATTTCCTGAATTACGAGTAACATATGCCCCTGCAATTTTTCCCTGCAAAGCTTCACCAACACTCACTACGCTATTCATATTTCCCAGTTGCTTCTTGCTTAGCATGGATATGGAAGCCCCAATTTGCTTCTTTGTAGCTATGCTTCCCGTTCCGGTTACAACCACTTCATTTAAATTCAATAAATCAGGTGCCATTTTTATTTTTAGATTTTGATTGCTACCTGTTAGGGTTACGTAATGCTTACTGTATCCTATAAAAGAAAATACAAGCACTTTCCCTTTTGCATCTGGCACACTTAAGCTAAATGTCCCGTCTGCTTTAGTGGTTGTTCCCACTGTAATGTCATTTTTCAGGTAAACGCTTACGCCAACCAAAGCGTCACCGGTGGGGTCGGTAACAGTTCCGGTTATTTTAGCCGCTTGTGCCATGGTAAACTGTGACACTAACAATAGCATAAATATACCTGCTGATTTAATGAAAAAATTCTTCATAACTTTAAAAATTGATTAAAATATTGACAATATTAAAACAAATTTAAATAAGTTTAACATAATTTATAAAAAAATTATAAAATTAAAGCCTTTTGATTAAAAAAAGAAATAAGGTATTACTTACTTAAAAGGTGAATATACCTATTGTTTTATAAGTCAGGTAATATGATTTTTACAGGATTTTGATAATGGAAAAATGTTTTTTAAATCTTAAAAAAGATTAATACAAGTAATTTACTGTTAAAATTATGGCTGTATTTTAATTCCTTAAATTATGGATAAAATAATCCCGGAATACTTATGAAATGTCTATAGTTGAATAACTATTTAATCACACAAGAAATTGATTAAAAAAAATCTTGTAACAACAAAGCAGGCAGTGGATTTTGTAATTTTAATGTGAAGAATGGTTTTTATAAATCCTTTGCTTAGTTTTCTTTTTTTACTAAACAAGATTCTCCTGCCAGCCAACCTGTTGAAAATGCTATTTGTAAATTATATCCTCCTGTTTCAGCATCCAGATCTATCATTTCTCCGGCAAAATATAATCCCGAAATATATTTCGATTCCATAGTTCCCGGATTTATTTCTTTGGTCGAAACACCACCGGAAGTAATAATTGCTTCTTTAAACGACCTGTAATTAGTTATTTTAATGTCAAATCGTTTAAACAAGTTCCTGATCTTTTTTCTTTCCTTGGAATTTATCTGATGCCCTTCTTTCTCCGGGTCTAATTTTAAAATATTTATGAAAACCGGAATCATCGAGGAGGGAAGCCAGTTGCGGAAAATATTACTTATTTTCTTCTTTCCTAGTTCGTTTAAATCGCGAATTAACCGCTTGTCGAGCTTTTGTTCATCCAATGCCGGTTTTAAATCTATCGATAGTATAATATTATTTTTATTTTGTAATTCAGTTACTATCAATCTGCTTAAAGTGAGTATAATAGGTCCTGATAAACCAAAATGAGTAAATAACATTTCTCCAAAGGCTTCTCCTTTTTTCTTGTCATTTACCCAAACTGAAACCCTTACATTTTTTAATGCAAGTCCCTGTAGCTTCTTTGCAATATCCCCGGCGGTTTCAATAGGCACCAAAGCCGGACGAAGTTGGCTTATGGAATGTCCCGTTCCTTTTAACAGGTTAAAGCCTGTACCGTCAGATCCTGTGGCAGGATATGATTTTCCGCCAATGGCAAGTATGATATTTTGGCTGTACACCTCCTCTCCATTTACCTGCAGGCCTTTTACCTTTTTATCTTCAATTAGTATTTTTTGTACATTTTGATTATAAAAAATATCTATATTTTTTTCTCCAACCCACTTCAATATAGCTGTAAGAATGTCTTTAGCCTTGTTACTTGTCGGGAAATACCTGCCTCCGCGCTCCAGACTTGTTTCTACGCCATACTTATGTAATAAATTTAATATGTCATCGGAATAAAAGCGGGAAAAGGCATTTCTAAGAAAACGCCCGTTAGGATACACATGTTTTATAAACTCAGCAATACTTGCATTATTGGTAATATTGCATCTTCCTTTTCCTGTAATTAAGAGCTTTCTGCCCGGTGTTCGCATCTTTTCCAGTACCAATACTTTTGCACCTCTTTCGGCGGCTCTTCCTGCTGCCAATAAACCTGATGCCCCGGCGCCAACAATAATTACATCGTATTTTTTCATCTGCCGCAAAGGTATTTCATTCTTTTTTATCCCAAACTTTTTCCCCTCTATTTATTACTTTAATAATAAAATGTTTAATATTTATTAGGGCAATCCCCGCCATAGCAGGGCGGGCTGCCGTTACAAGTCCTCGAATAAATACTGTGTCCGGCTAAGTGCTTGCAGGAGCTCCCTTGTCGCCCTGCCTTCACAAGCCGGCATCAGCATTTATCCTGTGGGCTTTTCACTCACATCCCTATTGCAATTACTGCAATAAATAAAGTTAATCATTTTTTATGAGCATTAATTATTTATAAGCGGAAATTGGGAAAAATATATGTAAAATCGCCTGATTAATATTAACAACAGGGCCCTAAATCTGATTCCCCAACAATTTGCCGGCTGTAATTTGTTGTCGGTATCATTCCGGTACATGTACATCCCAGAATCTTACGTTCTCCGGCTTCCATTTTTATAACTTCATCATATTGTCCGCTATGTAAGTAGTTTCTCCAGGTTGTCCTCACTGTAACACGGTAACGATGTTTAGGATCTGTATTTAAAATATTATCTATTCTGCCTGAACCGGCAAAACCACAACTTCTGTCACTTTGTATAATATTTCTGAATGTAACTTTCTTTTTATTATCGGAAAGTTTTTCGTATTCCTCCTGAAAAAGCGAAATAACTTCTTTATCTTTTTTTCTTAATGGCATTGTTTTTCCAAAATCAGGAGTTTTAAAATAAGGGGTTTCTGTCTTTGACTTATTCTTAACCATAACTATAAATTTTAAATGTACAATGGAATTTAATTAATGTTTAATTACCAAATATACAAATAATTACGGTATGTATTATATTTTTTGTTAGTGGTTTTCCTGACAGGCTGTGCCGCAATGAGGGGGATACGGTGGTGTAAGAGGCTTTTCCGTTCAGTTTGTGCAGGCGGAGCAGACTGCTAGGTTGAAGCCAGTGCTATCTTTTAAAATCGGGACATGCTGTTACTGCCATCGGAACGCTAATTGTTGGGGTAGCTATTTTTATTCTTTACATAAATATGTTTTATATGCGTCTTTTCAACTTCTCTTTCGTCTATATCGAAATATTTATTTAATGACTTTATCAATGGAGTAAGTTTTTGAAAGCCATAATTACGAGGGTCAAAGTCTGGTTTCTTTTTTATAATTAAACTACCCACTTCAGCAAGAAATGCCCATCCATTATCATCTGCCACATCATCTATAGTTCTTTTTAAGAGTTTAATGAATTTATCATCAATTGAATCAATCTTATTGGCAGTAGTTGGTGCTAAGTTAACATTCTTGGTTTTGGTTGTCGATATTGGTTTTGTTTCAGTAGCTCCAATTATCTCTATATAGATAAATTTGTCACATGCTACAATAAAAGGATTGGGTGTCTTTTTTTCACCAATTCCAATTACTAACATTCCTGATTCTCTTAATCTTATGGCCAACCTGGTAAAATCACTATCACTGGACACAAGACAGAATCCATCAACTTTCTGACTATGCAATATATCCATAGCGTCAATAATCATTGCAGAATCAGTAGCGTTTTTTCCTGTCGTATAACTATATTGTTGAATTGGAGTTATCGCATGTTTGAGTAAAGCCGGCTTCCATCCAGATACTGTAGGTTTTGTCCAATCTCCGTATATTCTCTTAATTGTTGGAATTCCAAGCTTTGCAATCTCATCCAACATTCCTTTTATGTTAGAATAAGGAATGTTATCAGCATCAATTAGAACAGCTAATTTTAAATCATTTTTTTCTCTCATTGTAGTGTATTTTCATTAATTACTGCCAACGTGTGGGGCGTCGAGTAGGCAAGGGGAGTTTCACCCCAAGCCTCTCACAGAACAACCGTACGTGATAATTCCCCACCATACGGCTCTTATTATACAAAAATACTTAAATAATAGATAAATCATAGCTACTGGTGGTAAAACAAATAAGGCTATCGTTCCTGTACTCTTGCTAACCATTTGTATGCACGGTTAATGCTTGTCCTATAACGTTTATACCGTTTCCTTGTCCACCTTGTCAAACGCTCATTTAATAGCTTGAACACTCTGTGTAGGGAAGAAATGATGTTGAAATTATATTGTAATAATTATCAAAAGTATTGTGAAATGAGAAGTGTTTTAGTTTGATCCATATCTGCCACGCACGCGCATATCTTTACGCACAAGACTTGTGCCAATAGAGGAATGCCCAGTACCTTTTCACAAGAACGGTTGCTACCACCTTTCTCTTTAAACATTAATAATTACTTCAATTCCATAATATCAACCTTTTTTGCAGCCATAATCTTTGTTTAAGGTTTTATACAAAGATTAAAAGTAGAGATTACATCTGTGGAACTAAATCCGTGGCACAACATCGCCGGAATGGGTGGCACAAGTTCGAGCGGTTTACAAATTTTGATGTTTACTGTATTAGCTGCAATTACTTATGCAAAATGTTGCCGGTTCATTATTATGATTCTACTTTAAAAAATCTTCCGCTTGAAATCTGGGATTTGGATATTTATAAAATCCTTCTCCGGTACTTATTCCCATCTTTCCTTTATCAATAAATTCAGATTTAATTTTTTCAGCTCTTTCTATCATTAGTTTATTGTTAGTTTTTTTGCCGTTCATTAATGCAATATTATAAACTGTTTGCATTCCAATCATATCAATTATACCGAAAGGTCCGATTTTAGCACCTGTACTTATCATCCAGGTTTTGTCAATACTTTCGTAATCTGATATACCTGTGAAAAACAAGTTCTGAGCTGCAGAAAGTAATGGTACTAATAACGAATTTAATACATAACCGGAGTGTTCTTTATTGATTGGAATCGGAATCATTCCAATGTTTTTTGCAAATTTTTTAACAATTTCAAAATATTTAGAATCAGTTTTAGAATGTTTCATTACTTCTGCAATATTTGCATCCCAAACAGGGTTAGCAAAATGTAGTGCCAAAAATTTTTCCGGGCGACCGGTTTCTTCTGAATAACTACTCGGTAACAACGTAGATGAGTTTGTTGTAAAAATCGTTTTTTCAGGTGCATATTTTGCTAAATCCTTATAAAAAGATTTCTTGATTTCAAGATTTTCAGGTACAGATTCGCTTATTAAATCAGCATCTTTAACGGCTTCTTCTAAGTTTGTAGTATATGTTAAACGCGCTTTTGCAGCGTCAACTTCTTCTTGTTTAATGCCACGAGTAGCCACAAAAAGTTCAGCAAATTTTTTGTGAAATTCTTTACTTTTTTCTATTCCTTCTTCAAAAATATCATAAACAGTTACTTTATAACCGTGCATTGCTGTTTGCCATGCGATTTGAGAGCCTAATACACCGGCTCCTGCTATTGTTACATTTTTTATTTCCATTATTTCTTTTTTAAGATTACAATTCCTTAGAAATAAGGAATTGTAAAAAATATTTATATTAAATCTTCTAAAGTCGTATTATGAAGTTTTTTTTAATAACTACTTCAACAGCTTTTTTCACTGCACCTTCATGCCCACTTTTCATTGTTTATGTTGTAACGGCTAATGCACGAATATATTATTGACTAGCATATCTTTTTCGTCGATACAAAAATGATATCTTTCATGTATCTATTGCGCATTAGATATTCTGCTGCAGCTGATGAACCAATTCCTGCACCTTTTAAAAATACTCTTTTGTTTTCTATATCATTGGACTTGCGATGATGAATTCTTTGATAGCTATTCATTATTATTTTATTTTTAAATTTTTCCTACTCTTAGGTTTTTCGGATTTCACCATGTTTCTTACCTTTAACTGTTTCTTTTAATAAGGCCAACGGTTGGGCTATGGTGCGTGCCGCAATTTAGTGTATTATTTTTCTGTTAACCAGCAACTTCATTTAATACTTAATGTTTACATTTACAACGATTTGCGGCATGCACTATGAGCCATCCTAAGTTTGTAAATTTACTATTTTTAATGAAACAGAAAGAACGAAGGAGCGGAGTAAGATTATCATGAGCCTTGAACCTTAAGAGTTCGTCAACATTGAGAATCCCCGCTCTTTCACTACTCAAATA
>WGGC01000071.1 GCA_015491905.1 Bacteroidales bacterium
CAAAGGAATTCGACAACCTTGCTTCGTTGTTGACCCAAATGCCGAGAAACCCGGTTTGTACACTGAAAACGGATTTTTCCACACGGGCCACGGCCATCGAATCCGGTTTGACGGCTTGCCCACGGGAAACTACCGAGAAACTGCAAACAAGCAACAACAAACAAGCCTTCTTTATATAACTACCTGATTTAGTCATAATAAAACATCTTTTTCATTTTTAAATATAATTTCCGTCCCGTTATTTATTTTTTTTCACCTCAAAAACAATTAAAACCGATAACCGACCCCTGCACGAATGGTTATGCCCCAATTGTTGTTTGTGTTGTATTCGGTAATTTCCTTATCCTGATCGTTTTTGTAAACCGTTTTATAGCTTACGAATTCGGGAACTAAGAAATCAAATAAACCTTGTACTGAAAAACAAAAACGGCCAAGATTAACACCCGCATACAGGCCTGCATGCGGCTCGATGTAAAAATTCTTTTTTAAGGAAATGTCGAACGAAACAATTTTGCCTTCATAGGGATAAAATACCGACCCTGTAACGGCCGCTACCATTATATTCATGCTCAATCCTGCAGAATATCCGAGAAACAGGGTGGTTGACGCCCTTTTTCCGAAAATGTCGCCATTGAAATCAACCGGAATACTTACGGAAACCACTGAGCCGAATTGTTTGTTTAAATAACCGCCGGTTTTAATACTATAAGCCGTGTTGTTAAAGAATCGTTCGTAAAAAAAACCGAAACCACCAGCTTTACTTAAGACATATGGGTTATATTGATTCCCAGGTAAATTGTATTTAGGTGTTTTTACTATATAATTCTCAAAATCAAAGCCGATCTTGTTTAGATAATTTTGGGCCGGCAAAGCAGGGGCCAGCAAAAAGAAGGCAAACACAAATATTACACTCTTTTTCATATCGCTTAACTATTAAGTTCATTCCTCTTTTGTTTTAACCAGGGAAATTCGCAGGTCGATAGCGGGTTTCCGGTCGGTTTCTTTTGCAAAGTAAAGCAAAACAAAAAAAACGAAAAAACAAAGTTTTGTTGGGAATTTAACATATTCAGGTTTTAATATTATATTGTAACAAACTGTTAATAGGTAAGTTGCATTATTTTTTCGGTAAAATAAATTTTATCAAAAGAAAAGAGGTAAAACAGCACGGGCAGGAGTTGATAACATGGAAAAGGGCGTGGTTTGTTTTTTGGGCGTCCCCGCCCGAAACGGTTGGGTACAAGGACGGCACAAGCGGACGCTTGCCACGGGATAGGACAGGCGAGACCCAAAAGACCGGAAACTTAACCTGAAAAAATTTAATCTTGTCAAAATTTAACCCCAACAATTGGTGTAAAACCAAGGCCTTCCATACCAATACTTAACAGATAAATTGCATTGGCCCTAAAGCCAAGAAATAAATTGCTTTTAAAAAGATAATAATAATCTATGTTGAGATTAATTCCTATTTCCTGATCAATCCGGTTAAAAATATGAGGATTGGAAAAAGAAAGCGATTGGTCCGGGTTGACAGTTATGTCATAATCAGCCGTTGAAGTAGTAAGCCGATTATATAATATTCCCAAGGAAGGGGTAAAAAAGTTTCTTTTGCCCAAATGTATTTCATAACCTACATTAGCAGAATAATTTTCTTCAAAATAAAGTTCTTTTTGGCCATGATATAATACATCAATACGTTCACGACGCGTGAGCTCCCACATTGCATTTCCAAATAAAATTAATCCATTGTTAAGTTTGTACCCACCTTCTATCCATATTGTTTTTCCCGGTACTACTGCCTGAGGCGATAACCCCGAATAGGGATCTTTATAGGTTTTATGGTCTTTGAAATAGCTAATGTCTAAATACAAACCCGTTCCAAATTTCACATAGCCTTTTTTATTATTCTTTCCACTTTGACCTTTTACCCAAAGAGGTAACAACAGAATGACTGTCCACCAGATTGCTTTTTTCATTTTTTTATAATCATTAAATTAAAACAAATAACCAAAATTTAGACCTGCCATAGAAAGCGATACATATTTTCCTTCTGAGTAATAACGGGCACTTATCGAAGTAATGAAATGTGGGGTTATGCGAAAACCATAGCCCAAATGTACAATTACACCACTATCTATACCCTTTGCACGAATATAATCCGTAGTGTATGTAAACTCTCCTGAACTCTTTTTTACAAGGTAAGTATCTGTTGGCAACAAACTTTTATCAAACCGGGTGGAAAAGCCGACCCCAAATCTTATGATGCTTCTTCTTGTATTTATGATATCAATATATCCCATAATATCAATTGATACAATGGAAGTCTGCATAGAAACCTCATAGTTTACATTACTATGTCCATTCCAATAATTTATGGACATTTGTGAGCCTTGGTAATTGAAGAAACCTAAGCCTATACTGCTTTCAAAAATCCGTCCAAACCGATGAAGGTACTCATTTCTATAAAAATACGAAAGTTGATCGTAAGAACCGTTTGCGGCAACATTTATTCCAATAAGTAAAGTGTTTCTCGGCTTTACTGCAAACCTGTCTGTTTGGTTTTGGGCAGACAAGTGCAGGAAGCTAAATAGGGGCAATGCCAAAAGCATTGCCCTAAAAAAAGATCTATTCATAAATTATTTTGTTAATATTCAATAATTTTTGTCGTAAAATCCATGGCACTGCCATTGGGTCTGATAACATTTCCATTGTAGGTACCATGACCTTCCAATGAAAGATTTGTTTGTGATGCGAAGAAATAATCCCTGGTAAATTCACGTTCACCTATAAAATCATTTTGAGATTTAAATGAGTATTTTGCGGATGTAGAAGCCGTTACATAATTTGAGCCAATTTTATATTTTACTCCAACGGTTGCATTTAATGTAACGGTTCCCAATACATCTAATTCAACAGCACCAAAATAATTTTCAGTCTCCTCTTGTCCCCAATCAGGGTCAAGAATAATATTTATATTTTTCCATTGTTCTTTTCGTATCATTCTTCTTTTAAACTTATAAACAGTAGAAATATGCGGATTATCTTTTACAATTCTATTATCCTTATCAACAACAAATCCATCAGCAAAAACAAACTGTATTTCAGAAGCTCCATTATAAAACGCATCTAATTGTTCATTTATTCTCATATCAACAAGTTTAATGGTGTAACTAGTTGCGCTTCCATTGCCGTTTCCCACTCCAGAGTCACCTGAACCTGATTCTCCTGATCCATCTCCGGCATCAACCATTGCTGGATTTATAATATAAACCGGATGAGACTCAGAATAGGACTCATTAACTGTTGGCACTGTTTCAAGGCTATTTGTACTTTTAAACTTTGATATTGCATACCCTTTTCCTACAGAATCATTATCTAAGGGATTCCATGTAACAGTAGGCGTTCGCATATTTTCAGGATAATCAGAAACAGGATATGGAACATATAGTACCAAATTATTATCAACCAGGAATTTTTCCAGATCCGAAACGTCAGAACTCTTCAAATGCTTGTAATTGCCACTGTTAACAACTTTTTTAAATGTTCGGGCAAACAATGTAGTTGTAGTAGATTTCAATTTAGGATTAGACTGTGGATAAAATAAATCTTTAAACTTGATATAATCATCATTATACATGCCACGATTTATCAAATCCTGCACTTCTTTTTGAATGTCCTTATTATTAGCTATTTGTGCTATTACAATTGCTGCCTGTTGCATTCCTTTTTTAAGTTGCACCTGTTGCGGGGTCAATTGCGTATCGGTAATTTTATTTTCCGGTCCCGTATTATCTTTCTGGCAGGCCGTAAAAGCCAACGCTATTAATAATATGACCGCTATTCCTGTAATTATTTTTTCATGATTTTTTCAATTTAAATTAAAATATTGTACTTTGTCTAGGCTCAAAAACGCCCGTTTGTTTGTTATTTTGCAGTATTCACTGCGTGCCGTGTCCTGCACATTTTATCCGTGCAAAACCGGCAGGTATGGGTTAGTTTTGTATCTTTGCCGCGTTACCTCCTTTCTTTGTTATACAGTTATACATTCGCATTGTTATCTTATTTCAATCTAAGGGGGTATTTTATTCCCTTTATTGAATTTGAATTCAATTAAAATAGTTTAAAGAAAATTATGTGAAGGTCAAACAAAGCTTTCCCGTCCATCATTTTGTTTAAAGGGTTTCACAAAAATTAATACTTAAAAGTGC
>WGGC01000072.1 GCA_015491905.1 Bacteroidales bacterium
ATATAATGGTCATACTTTTTAAACGAAAGAGGAACAGCACCCTTTTGCCAATATATTTTGCCTACTAAAGGAATGTAGTGCAATTTTTTTTTAAACCCCGACAATTCATCATAATTCATAAGTTTAATAGATGTCGCCACCCGGTCACCAATATAAAAATCACAATTCAGTTCCTTATCCATTAGTTTATAAATAGGAGACCGGTAATGAGGGGCGAGGTTGAAAATACAGCAAATATTCTTTGGGGGGGATTTTTTCATCCATAAATTATCTTTCGACATCAATCTAACTTTACTTTAAAAATGAAATCTGATTTTAATACCTTATAATTCTTCCAGCTTACCCGTTACATTCTTCCAGCGTATTTTAAGGTTATGGGAACTCCATTTTGACCCGGAAAAACGCTCTCTATGATAATGCAATAACCTTTTAGGAGGAAATTCATTCTGCTCCATGATTCTTGAACTTCTTTTAACAGTGCAGAGTTTAAGTATTTTTTCACCGTATTTGTCAATATGCAAATTTTTCAAAAAATAATCCTTGATTTTTTCAGCATCCAAGTGCCAGTTATCTTTAAGTTTTTGTGTATTATTAATTGTATTAAATAATTCTTTTGTACTACCCGTATGTACAATACTACCTATACCTGCATCTGTTACAATTTCTCTCATAGCGCTCGGGCAGTCTGAAACTATAGGGACAACACCCAGAGACATAGCCTCCAACATCATCATGGGACAACCCTCCACTCTGGAAGGCATTAGTAAATAATGACATTGACTTAAAACGTTTAATAATTCTGAATGACCTAACCTGCCAAGAGGTTCTACAAAATCAAATTTACCCAGATAATTTTTTGAGAATTTACCTTTTAAAGGCAATGTGCCTGCCCAATATATCTTTATCGATTTATTCTTCATCCCATTAATTTTTTTTACCGCTTTTAGAAGCGTACCTGCACCTTTTTCCCTTTTTCCTCCTCCTGCAAAAAAGAAATTAATGGTTTTTTTTCTTTTTCTTTCCCAAAAAGGCACAAAACTATCTTCATTGGAATGCAAACCATTATAAAGAAACCGTATTTGATTATCAGGGAGTTTTAATTTTTTTTTCATATTTGTTGCCATGGCATCAGAAATGGCAATTATCCAGTCAATATATTTATGGTTATAAACGGCAGCATTATTAATTATTCTGTGGTGATCCCATCCGAAAAAGTGATTACGAAAACCATGAACCACACTTAACCTCACTATATCCGGCTTAAAACTTGGAAACAATCCTGAAATATAAATATTATCGTTATTAATAATTACATCGGGACTAAATGAATTTATTTTATTAAAAAGTAGGCCTATTATCTTAAACTCATCTTGCTTTGAAAAATTCCTGGAATAGGTAGTTAGGAAAACCTGAAAAGGAAATTTTTCAATTATGTCTTTTTGTTCAGATGCAACACAAACTAGCACAGTATGCCCCTTGTTAAACAGCCACTTACTTAATTCTTCAACATAGGTACCTATTCCCCCTCCGGTGGAAAGTCCGGAAGTTCCAATAACTATACGCATTTTCTCTCTCTTTTGTTATTTTTCAACAAACTGTACCTCAGACCAAATGAAACACCGAGAACAGCCCAGGTAATTTTAATCCACAAGATACTCAATGAAATTGTAGTTAACAATATTCCAACTAAAAGAATAAAAAAGAATCCCGCCTCAATACCCGTTTTACAATTAGAATATTGCTTCCGGATAAAATTAAGTGACCGAAAACTTTTAATCCATAAATATAAATAAAGAATAAACAACGGCAAGCCCCCTATAATAAACGTATCAACCACAGAGGAATGAGGCCATCTAATTTCCCAGTCTCCTCCAGGCAGATACTTTCTTACCTCGGTCCCATACTTATAATAACCAACCCCTATTAGTTTGGGGAAACCAATTAGATTGCTTATTAACCATTCATAAGCCCCTACCCGATGTCCGACAGAATCATCTGAATATCTGGAAGCGTATATCCATCTTTCGACCAGTCCTACCTTTAAAGCTTGAAATAAAGAACTCTTGTAGAAAATCAAAAAAACAAAGACCAATATTGCTGCGATAAATATTTTCCGTTTCGCTTGCTTGTTAATAAATTGCCGGGAAAAATAAAAAGATAAAAAAACAACACAGAAAATAGCAACGCTTCCTGCCCTTGAACCTGTTGAAGCAGCGTACCCTATTAACGC
>WGGC01000073.1 GCA_015491905.1 Bacteroidales bacterium
AAATCATCGAATGAATATTGAAAAAGGTTAGTGAAGGTACGATTTTCAGCAAACCTTTGTAACTTATTCTTATTTCCCAAAACAACCTATTTAATTATTTCACGAAAATCCAGGCAGAAGGATTTTTACTTTTCCTAATCGCCATTAACTGCTGTTCAGCAATATTTTTACTTTTAAAACCCGCATAAGCAACCCGTATAAGACCATACTTATTAACCCCGGCTTTACGTGAAGGATATCCGGCATACCTTAATTTTTGAATAAGGTTTTGTGCATTCTTGTAATTTTTGAAAGATCCTGCTATAATAAAATATCTTTTTTGTTCATTCGGTAAAGGATTAACCTTTATTACGGGAATTATAGTTTTTTTTGGGTTAATCTGTGGAGTTTCGTGGTTACCTTTAACTTTTAATGAAGAAGTTGCCTTTTTAACAGTTTTTATATTGTTTTTTAGTGAATTACCGGCAATATCATTTTTATACTTTTTGGATTGGTCAAATGGAACCTTTAATATTTTTTTCTTGCTAAGTATTTTTTCAGTCTTTCCCTTTGAAATAAGGCTTTTTTTATTTGGTTTTACTATTTTAGATATAGGAATATGATTTATATTATTCAATATATAATCATTTGTATTAGGGTAAAAAAATGGTATTACAGATGAGTAATTATTATAATATTTCTTAACTTTTTCTTTATTCATAAAACCCCATCCTATTGCTATTAATACAACCAGCACGCCAATAAACGCAATTTGCGTTCTATAAGGAGATTTTCTGCTGCTGGCTTTTGCCGAATAGTGCTTTCTTTTACTTTCTTGATTTACTTTTCCTGATTTAGTATTGGACTTAATAGTCTTATTTATCTTTTCTTTAACTAAAGATTTATCGGATTTCCCTATTATTTTCTCTTTCAATTTGTCCTCAGCTGTTGTTCTTTTAATAGCTGGGGAAACAAAATTTGAAAGCCCAAATGCTTCAGGATTATAATTTATATTTTTATCTTGTTCAAAAAGAAGTTTACCTTCATCTCCCTGATATATATAACCTACATTATGAAAATGAATACGTTTACCCTGATCTAATGCTTTATGACAAAGTAATACAAATTGATCCACCTGACTCTTTGCATCCTTATAATTGAGAGATTCTTCTCTTGCAACATAATTTACCAATAAGCCATCATTAGTTTTTAAAAAAGCATTAAAAAGAATTTGTTTGTTTGGGGGATTGAATTGATTAGAAGAAGTATTAACAGTGGCAGATTTATCATTAGTAAGAAATCCTCCCAAACCTGGAATTACAACACATTCATAATCATATAAAAGATCCCCTATATATTTAGCAATCTTCATGTTACAGGGTGTTTAGTAATTAAAACTATTAACCAGCTAAGTTAAGGACACTAACCCTTATTCGCAAATATTGTTAATAAGTTTTTTAAGTCCTCCGGTGTATCTATGCCAATCCCTTTATAATCAATATTTTTAATATTAATGGAGAAACCATGTTCCAGCCATCTTAACTGTTCCAATCTCTCAGATTGTTCCAGCGGCATAAACGGTAAATTTGCAATAGATTTCAATATACTTGTCCGATAAGCATAAATTCCAATATGTTTGTAAAAACTTGTTTTTTTTAACCATTCTTTTTGTTGAGTTTCCATAACAAATGGTACTGCCTGCCGGCTAAAATACAATGCTTTGCCACCATGATCCATTACTACTTTTACCACATTTGAATTAAAAAGTTCTTTATTATCTGAAATTAAAGTGGATAATGAGCTTATTTCTGTTTTATCGTCATTGAAAAGTCTTACCAATTCTGAAATATGACCTGGCTCTATATAAGGTTCATCTCCCTGAATATTAACAACCACATCATAATTTTCATTATTCATTTCCAAGACACTAATTACCTCATTGCACCTTGATGTACCATTAGGGTGGTTATCACCAGTCATCATAACTCTTCCGCCAAAACCTTTAACATGCTTAAAAATCCTTAGATCATCAGTTGCAACAATAACATCATCAAGTGAATTGGATTTTTTTGCCTGAAGATAAACTCTTTCTATCATAGATTTTCCAAGAATATCGACCAGGGGTTTTCCCGGAAAACGTGTTGAAGCATATCTGGCTGGAATAACACCTACAACTTTCATGTGTTTATAATTTTATATTTCATTGGCTACATGGAGATTACCATAATTAAATAATCATTTTCCCTGCCCTGTGAAATTTTTTATACCCTTATTACAACATAATTTTATAAAAAATCATTTGAACAGACCATTAATTTCGGCATCAACTTTTTCAAAAACAATTCCTAAATCTTCAGGCTTTGTAAAATCAAGATGATCAACATCAAAAATTATCAATTTGCCAAGTTTATAATTATTAATCCAGGCTTCGTATCGTTCATTTAATGATTTCAGGTAGTCAATACGAATAGATTCTTCATAATCGCGCCCCCTATTTTGAATTTGATCTACGAGTGTTGGAACAGAAGCTTTCAAGTATATTAATAAATCTGGTGCCTGTAGAAATGAGCTCATTAACTCAAATAATGATATATAATTTTCAAAGTCGCGGGTAGTCATCAAATTCATAGCATGCAAGTTAGGAGCAAAGATATAAGCATCTTCATAGATACTTCTATCCTGAATAACATTTTTACCACTACGCCTTATTTCTACAACTTGTCGAAACCTGCTATTCAGAAAATACACTTGCAAATTAAATGACCATCTTTGCATATCCTCATAAAAACTTTGTAAATAAGGGTTTGTTTCTACATCCTCAAATAAGGGTTTCCAATTATAATGCTTCGATAACGCTCTTGTTAAAGTTGTTTTTCCTGATCCAATATTCCCACCTATAGCAACATGCATTTGATTTAATTTTTAAAATTTTCTTTGGCTAATTTACTATGAAGTAATATATCATCCAAAATTTTTCTATGATTTAATAATCTGGGAACTTTATGTTGTCCTCCCAATTTGTTTCTCTTTTTTAACCAATGGTAAAAGCTACCTTTATCCAAAGAATATAAAACAGGCTTTTTCAGAACCAAATTATGATATCTTTTGGCTTCATAATCAGAATTTAAAGCTTTTAATGCTTCGTCAAATTCTTTTGCAAACCTTTCAAAGTCATCAGGTTTTGAAGAAAATTCTATCAACCATTCATGACATATTTTATCCTCCTCATATATAGGCCCGCCGGTATATTCAATTATAGAAGCATTAGTTTTTTCACAGGCAATGGCAAAAGCCTTTTCTGCATTATCAATCATTAATTCTTCGCCGACAATATTAATAAAATTTTTTGTCCTGCCGGTAATTTGAATTCGATAGGGATTATTAGATGTAATTTGAACAGTATCTCCAATCATGTAGCGCCAAAGCCCTGAATTAGTAGATATTATCAATGCATAATTAATTTTTAATTCGGCTTCTGCAAGTGTCAGCGATCTCGGAAATTTTTTTCCAATTTCATCCATTGGTACAAATTCATAAAAAACACCATAATCCAGCATCAGCATCAAATCATTAATATTTAAATCATCCTGAATTCCAAAAAAACCTTCAGAGGCATTATAAGTTTCCATATACCTCATACCAGGTTTTGAAATCAGATGCTGATACTGTCTTCGATAAGGTTCAAAACTAACACCTCCATGAATAAAAACCTCCAAATCGGGCCATACTTCTGAAATATTATTTTTTCCTGTTTTTTCAAGTATTTTATTAAATAAAACTAATGTCCAGGAAGGAACCCCTGAAATACTAGTCACATTTTGTTTTACAGAAATATTAGCTATTTGGTCAAGTTTGGCTTCCCACTCGCTCATTAAAGCAACTGATTTTGGAGGTGTTCGTAACAGTTGAGCCCAATATGGCATATTATCAATTAAAATTGCTGATAAATCACCAACAAAATAGGAGTGCTCATGAGATTTTTCAAGCTGGCGGCTTCCTCCCATTAACAATCCTTTACCGTTAAAAATATTAGTATCAGGAAAATTTTGTAAATAAAATATTAAAACATCTTTTCCGCCTCTAAAATGATTATTTTTAAGAGTAGATTTACTCACCGGAATAAATTTACTTCTACTTTCTGTTGTTCCTGATGACTTAGCAAACCACTTTATAGGTTCCGGCCATAAAACATTTTGTTCACCGTTCTTAATCTTTGATATCCATGGCTCAATTTCGTCATAAGTACTAACCGGTACCCTATCTTTAAAAATTTCATAGCTTTCAATAGTAGAATATTCATATTTTTTACCCCAGGCTGTATCAGAGGCCGTATTAATTAACTCATGAAACAAATCCATCTGAACTTCCATTGGGAAAGAAACAAAATGATTAATCTGAGATAATCGTTTTTTAATTAACAGGTTACGTACAGATTTAAAAACTGGCATTAATAAATTTTAGGATATTAAATGAAAACCAAAGGTAAAAAAGATTTTTTGATTTTAACTCATCAATAGTAAACTTAAGCAAATGCAAAAGTTTTTCAAAACAAAGGTTTACTTTTGCTTTTTATAAAAAAATTATGATTCTTTTTTCCAATGCTAAAATAAATATCGGCTTAAACATTATAAATAGACGTAAAGATGGCTATCATAATCTGGAAAGCATTTTTTATCCCATTCCTTTTTATGATATTATTGAATTTCAGCCAAGCAAAACATTAAGAATAGATTTTCAAGGTAAATGTGAAAATATCAGTGATGAAAACAACCTTATTAAAGGCACCGTTGAATTATTCAGCAAAGAAGTAAAAAAAATAAACGGGCTGGAAATAAAAGTTTTAAAAAATATTCCTCCAGGCTCTGGATTAGGAGGAGGCTCTTCTAATGCCGCAAGGTTATTAACCGGACTGAATCATTTCTATAAAACTAAACTTTCAAATAAACAATTATCAGACCTTTCAGCAATATTAGGAAGTGATTGTCCTTTTTTTATAAATAATTTTCCTGCATTTGTTACAGGCAGAGGAGAAAAGATATCAAAACTTAATATTAGTTTAAAAGGATACCGCTTAGTAATATGTATACCACGCGTACATATTTCAACACATTATGCTTTTAGTTTATGGAAAAGAACAAATAATAAGCCCGAAGATTTATTGGAAGCGATACAAAAGGCACCTGAAAAATGGAAAATTTATGTTAAAAATAATTTTGAAGAATTATTATTCTCCGATTTTCAAATTCTGGAAAAAATAAAACAGAATTTATATTCTTCGGGAGCAGTTTATTCGTCGCTTTCAGGAAGTGGAAGTGCTGTTTACGGTATATTTCATAAAAATGAAAAACTAGCAAAAATAATATCTGATGAAGATTGTTATTCTTTTAATTTATAACTACTTCCTTTTTTGTCTTCTTCTTTCCTTCTCCTCATTCTCAATAAACTCATCGATAGCCATTGCCATTGAAGGGGATGTTTGTGTAGGTGCCGGAATATCTAAACGAAGATTTGCTTTTTTTAAGGCTGTTGCTGTTGCTGGCCCAAAAGCCGCAATAAGTTGTTCTCCCTGATTGTAATCCGGGAAATTATGCATCAAAGACTCGACTCCGGAAGGGCTAAAAAATATTAGCATATCATATTTTTTAATATCGATGTGTGAAAGATCACTGGGAACCGTTCTATAAATAATTCCTTGAACATAATTAATTTTAGCCTTATCCAATAATTTAAACATACTTTGGTTAGGCATATCCGAAGTTGGAACAATAAACTTCTCAGAACTATGTTTTTTTACTTGTTCTAATAAATCAGCGAATGTTTGTTTGCCGAAAAATATTTTCCTTTTACGGTATTGAACATATTTTTGAAGATAGTATGCAATAGATTCAGAATTGCAAAAATATTTAAAGGTATCCGGAATATCATGCCTGAGTTCTTTAGCAATTCTAAAAAAGTGATCTACAGCATGGCGACTGGTCAAAATAACAGCAGTGTGACCATTGAAAGAATTTTTATTCATTCTAAATTCTTTTGAAGAAATACCTTCAACAGTAATAAACTTCTCAAAATCAATATTTAGATTATACCTATTACTTAATTCACCATAAGGTGATTTACTTAGATCGGCCGGTTTAGGCTGCGATACTAATATATTCTTTACCTTCAATGTCCCGTGTTTTAGTTTCTTAATCGGATTAAAAAACCCTCCTGCTATTTATTTCTTTTCAACTTCAAAAAAACTGAAATCCTACCTTTAACAATAGCCCCAAGGGAATAATTTCAAGGGCGCAAAGATACAAAATAATATGGAAAAGCGAATCGTGATTTAAACTTAACCCAATTTTAACAATACGAAACCACCTGATAAGCCAAAAAAATAAAGTTACAAAAACAGCAATATATAAAAAGGTAATAATTTGCGTATAAACATATAACAACATAAGAGGAGTAACAAAAAGGCCTATAAGGTATAGTATATAAAAGTCAGATCTTGTTTGAAGAATAAAAACAGATTCTTTATGAAAAATTAAACTAATTAAAAATCCTATTATACGGTTAAGAATAATAAAACTAAACACCCAGACTGCCCATTGGAAAATATAATCATAATATTGATAATTTTTAATAACCTCCCAGTTAAGTTTTATATTTAAATAGAACAAAAGCAAACTTAATCCTATTAAAAAATTTATTAAAAAGAAAAGGGAACCAATTAAACCTATTTTTCCGGATGATTCAGTTATAGATAAGGAAAAAGGAGATTTAAAAATAAAAAAAACTGGTCTTATTGAAGATGGAAGAAAATACTTTAGAATTGCAAAAACAGACAATAAACTAAATAAAACAAAAATAACATCTTGTTGAAGATAATTAACATGGAATTGCAAAAATAGAATGTTATGATAAAAACTTACTGTATCGATTGATAATACAGGAAATAAAGATATTTTACTTAAAGAGTAAGTATAAAAAAATTTAAACAGATTTAAAAAAACCAACATAATATCAATAAAGTTTTAAAACAAAACAATTTAAGCCATATAAGCATGATGTTTTTTTAACCAAAAAGCTTATTAGTAAAAATTCCAAATTATGTTAAAAAAATCACAAGAATAAAATCTCCAACAAAATTAGTGATACTTTTGCAGTATCAAACATAAAATAAATTTAAACGTTATGAACCTTATTAATAAAATACATGAAATGGCTCGTCAGGCAAACAAAACTATAGTATTGCCTGAAGGAGAAGAAGAGAGAAACCTGAAAGCAGCAGACTATGCGTTAAAAAATGGTTTGGCAAAAATCATTCTATTGGGTGATAAAAATGAAATTAATAAAAAAGCCAAAGAATGGAAGCTAACAAATATAGAAAAGGCAACACTTATAAATCCCAAAAGTTTTTCAGAAAAAAAGTATTATGCAAATATGCTTGCAGAGTTAAGAAAAAACAAAGGGATGACCTATGAACAAGCTGAAGCACTTGTTGAAAACCCATTATATCTTTCAACTTTATTAATTAAAGATGGTAAGGCTGACGGAGAAGTTAGTGGGGCTGAACATGCAACCGGAGACGTTTTACGGCCAGCATTTCAAATAATTAAAACCTCACCTGGTGTTACAGCTGTTTCCGGAGCCTTTATAATGATTGTAAAAGATCATAGCTTTGGAGAAGATGGTGTGTTAATATTTGCAGATTGCGCAGTAAATCCTGACCCTACAGTTCAGGAGCTGGCTGAAATTGCAGTTGAATCAGCTAAAACGGCTAAAAACATTGCAGGTATAAATCCAAAAGTAGCAATGTTAAGTTTTTCAACAAAAGGAAGCGCCAAACATGAAAAAGTTGACAAAGTTGTGGAAGCCACAGAACTGGCAAGAAAAATGAATCCTAAACTAAAAATTGACGGAGAATTGCAAGCCGATGCTGCCATTATTGAAGCTATTGGAAAAAAGAAAGCCCCCGGATCTGACATTGCAGGAAATGCTAATGTTCTGGTATTTCCAAATCTTGAATCTGGTAATATCTCATATAAACTTGTTCAACGTTTAGCTGGTGCAGAAGCAATTGGCCCAATACTTCAAGGACTAGCCGCCCCTATTAATGATTTATCAAGAGGATGTTCAGTAGAAGATATTGTGAATATGATTGCTATTACAGCTAATCAGGCAAAAGGTGTTTATAATAAATAAAATATTTAAAGTAAAAAATTATGAGTGATCTAGCTGAGTTTAGTCTTGGAAAAAGTATAAAACCGAAAGGATCTGTTCAAACTTTAGGAATTATTGGTTGCGGATCCGTAGGTCAGGTAATAACCAGAGTGGTAGCACAATATGGGATGGATGTTATTTTTCTGGATGTTTCAAATGAAAGAATTAAAGAAATTTTTGAAGAAATTAATCAACAACTTGATAACGTAATAAAACACTGGGGCATTACTCATTCCGAAAAAAAATTAATCCTTTCTCATATAAAAGGTACAACCCATATTGAGGATTTAAAAGATTGCGATATGGTTATTGAAACAATAAGTTCCAGGCAAAAAGGAACCCTGTTGTCACTTAGACAAGAACTTTTTCAGGAAGTAGAGTCTGTGGTTAGCAAAGACACTATTATCTCATCAGATTTATCAACTCTGATTATTTCAGATTTAGCCAGAGGATTAAAACATCCAAAAAGAGCTATTGGAATACATTTTATTGAGCCAATTGATAAAACTAATATTGTTGAAGTAGTAAAAGGAAGGGATACATCAGATGACACATATGAAAAAGTAGTACGTTTTGTTAAGACAATTAACAAAAAACCTATTTTAATTAATGAATCACCGGGTAATATTTCAACAAGAATGCTTATTCCATTAATCAATGAAGCCTGTGAAATTCTAATGGAAGGCGTTGCATCAGTACCTGATATTGATGAAACAATGAAAGAAACCACAGGGTATATATATGGTCCATTTGAAATTGCCGATAAAATTGGATTGGATAAAATTTTAAAATATATGGATAATCTATATCAGGAATATGGGGATAAAAAATATAAAGCTTCTCCTATAATAAAAAGATTAGTTAGAGCTAATTACTTAGGCAGGCAAACAAAAAAAGGATTTTACAATTATGAACAAGAAGGAAAACCTATTGGTAATACAATCTCTTGCGCTATTATTAAATAAAATAATAAACAAATGAAAATCATCATATTAAATTGCGGCAGTTCTTCTATTAAATTTCAACTCTTTGATATGCCAAAAAGAAAAGTACTGGCTAAAGGCCTGGTTGATAAAATAGGTTTATCAGGAAGTGCGATAAAAATTCAGCGAGACACAGACGCTAAAGAAAACCGGATAGAAGGAGAAGTTTTAGACCATGAACAAGGAATTGAATATTTATTGGGAATATTAATTAGTAAAGAATACGGGTGCATATCAGATTTGGAAGAGATTAATGCTGTGGGACATAGGGTAGTTCATGGTGCAGAAGAGTTTAGTGGAAGCGTTTTGTTAACAAAAAATGTTATTAAAGCAATAGAGAAAGCTTCAGAACTGGCACCCCTTCATAATCCACCTAACCTTAAAGGGATTTATGCAATGCAAAACCTGTTGCCTAATATTCCTCAGGTAGGAGTTTTTGATACAGCCTTTCATCAAACAATGCCTGAGCATGTTTACCTTTACGGAATTCCATATATTTTATATGAAAAGTATAAGGTAAGACGCTATGGTTTCCATGGAACAAGCCATAGATATGTATCAAAAAAAGCCTGCGAAGTTTTAAATATGAAATATTCTGAGACTAAAATTATTAGTTGCCACCTGGGAAATGGGGCTTCTGTCGCAGCAATTAAAAATGGAAAATCATACGATACTTCAATGGGTATGACTCCTACTGAAGGTTTAATAATGGGAACCCGTACAGGCGATATTGATCCGGGAGCATTACTATTCATCGCAGAAAAAGAAAAAACAAGTATTCATTATACTAACACTCTAATCAATAAGTTTTCAGGAATGTTAGGAGTCTCAGGAGTTTCTTCAGATATGAGAAACATAGAAACCGCTGCTGAACAAGAAGGCAATAAACGGGCAAAAACTGCCTTACAAATGTTTGCTTATAGGGTAAAGAAGTATATTGGAGCTTATGCTGCCGCCATGAATGGTGTTGACATATTAATATTTACCGGTGGTATAGGCGAAAATGATGTGGAAACCAGAAGGAATATTCTTTCTAACTTTTCATATTTAGGAATTGAATTGGATGAATCAAAAATGCAAGAACGAGGAAAAGTGACAATTCTTTCTACTAAAAATTCTAAAATAAAAGTATTGGTTATTCCCACTAATGAAGAACTGATAATTGCTGAAGACACATATAAGCTTGTGCCCAAATAAAAAAGAGGCTTATAACAAGCCTCTTTTTTACATTTTTTCCATCATCTCATCTGTTATTTCAAGATTGTGGAAAACTTTTTGCACGTCATCATCATCTTCAAATATATCAATTACCTTTAGGATTTTCTGGGCATCCTCCAGTGAAAGTGTTTTTGTGTCATTTGGAATACGCTGAAGCTCTGCTGACTCAGGCTCAACACCAAGATCCTCCAGTTTTTTCATCATCGAGCCAAAATCCTCCATACTAGTTGTCACATGAAAAAAACCATCGTCATCAAGTTCAATATTTTCAGCACCGGCATCAATTAGCTCCATTTCAAATTCTTCTTCATTAATATCCCCTTTAGGAATTACAAAAACCCCTTTCCTATCAAATAAAAATCTTAATGAACCATTTGTACTTAAACTACCCCCATATTTATTAAAAACAGACCTTACATTAGAAACAGTACGTTGCAGGTTGTCGGTAGTACACTCAAGATAAACAGCAATTCCATTTGGCAAATAGCCTTCATAGGTAACTTCAGTAAAATTTGCACCACCCTTTTCTTTTCCCTTATTTATTGCTCGCTCAATATTATCTTTTGGCATGCTCTGACCCTTGGCATTTGCTATAGCCATCCTCAACCTTGGGTTTCCCTCCGGATCAGGCCCTCCTTCTTTAACAGCAACCGTAATTTCTTTTATTAGTTTAGAAAATATTTTTGAACGTTTTGCATCTAATGCCCCTTTTTTTCTTTTAATGGTTGACCATTTACTATGTCCTGACATTTCAAAATTTTTTAATTTATTAATTCACTTAAGGTGCAAAATTAATAAATTTCATAAGATTGTTAAATCGAAATACTTTTTAATAAATAAGATGTAAATAATGATAAATAATTGATAAAAGATCAGTAATTATTAATAACTTAAAATTAAAGTTTATTGAATTGTTATCAAGACAATCAAAAGCATTATTTTTGTCTCTTTATAACTAAAAAACATGACTTCAGATCAAGCAGAAAAAGAAAGGCAGGAGATTTTAAGAAAATATCGTCATCTTATTGAGGTATGGACAACCCGGAAAACAACTAAAGATTTATGGGATGTACGCCGGGCTTTCCGTATGGCAGCAGATGCACATAAAGATATGAGACGAAAATCAGGCGAACCTTTTATACTTCATCCGCTTGCTGTTGCAACAATTGCTGCCGAGGAAATCGGACTTGGAAGAACATCTATTATATCAGCTTTACTTCATGACACCGTAGAAGATACAGATGTAACCCTTGAAGATGTTGAGAAAATGTTTGGTGAAAAGGTCGCTAAAATTATTGATGGATTAACTAAAATAGATGAAATATCTGATACTAATTCTACTGCTCAATCTGCAACTCTAAAAAAAGTAATTCTAACATTATCCGACGATGTTCGTGTAATATTAGTGAAGCTTGCAGACAGGCTACACAACTTGAGAACAATGGATATTATGCCAAAAGAGAAGCAGCTTCGGATTGCTTCAGAAACCTTATTTATTTATGCTCCTTTAGCTTATAAATTAGGGTTGTTTTCAATGAAAAGTGAACTTGAAGATTTATCCTTCAAATATTCTCAGCCGGATGTTTACCGGGATATCAAACAAAAGATGGCTAAAATCAGAAAAGAAAAAATTCAGTACCTAAAAGAATTTATGCTACCCATTAAAAAGGAACTGAAAGAAAAGGGAATTGATGCCGAATTATTTATAAATGAAAAAACCGCTTATTCTGTTTGGAGAAAAATGTATCGAACAGAACTTCCTTTTGAAGAAATATATAACACTTTTAGTATTGATATTGTTGTAAATAATCAGGATAAAGAAGAAAACCTTCAATGCTGGGCAACATATTCTGCAGTAGCCACGCAATATAAACCAAACAATAAAAAGCTGCAAGACTGGATTAGTAATCCAAAGGCCAACGGGTATGAGGCAATACATACTACTGTAATGGGGCCAAAAGGTAAATGGGTAGATGTTCATATTAGAAGTAAAAGAATGCAAGAAATTGCTCAAAAAGGTTATGCTGCCTATCTAAAATATAAATCTTCTGAATCAGGAGCCGGTTCGTTGGACGTATGGCTGGATAAAACAAAAGAATTATTACACGAAAGTAATAATGAGGAATCCATAAATTTCATAAATGATTTTAAACAAGAACTTTTTTCTGATGAAATTTATGTTTTTACCCCCGCCGGAGAAATGATTACCTTACCTAAAGGAGCTACAGTATTAGATTTTGCTTATGCTATACATACATATTTAGGAAACCATGCTATAGGGGCTAATGTGAATCGACGTTTAGTTTCTATTGATCACAAACTTCGTAGTGGAGATCAAGTTGAGATAATAACATCAAAAATACAAAAACCTGAAGAAACGTGGTATCATAACGTTGTTACTGCCAGAGCAAAAGCAAGAATAAAATCAGCAATTAAAAGTCATAGAAAAGAATTCAGAAAAGAAGGAGAAGAAAAACTAAAACAAATACTTGAGAAATTAAATTTGGAATATTCTCCCAGAATAATTCAACAGATACAAAAAAATTGCAAGGCAAATGGCCCTATCGACTTCTATTACTTTTTGGCGATAGACAAAATAGGAATACCTGAAATTAAAAAAGCATTAAATACGGAAGACGAAGATAGCACATGGTCGCGATTAAAAAGATTATCTTTCCCTTTTCTTTCCAGAAACCCTAAAAAAGAAAAAAATAACAAAAATTCATTAGGAAATAAAACTTCTGATTCAGATTTAAATTTTATTGTTTCAAAATGTTGTAATCCTATTCCTGGAGATGATGTATTAGCATTACAAATTCCGGGGGAACCAGTTCAAATACATAGAATTGACTGCCAGGAAGCAATAAAATTAATGACGGTTTATGGAAGAAATATAGTTCAGGGCCAATGGAAAATGCCGAAAAAGGTAGGCTATCTTGCCGGAATTAGTATTAAAGCTAAAGACAGGCTAGGATTATTGAATAATATTACCGATTTAATATCTGTAAAGTATAAAATTAACATGAACAATATTACAATGACCAACAGAGAAGGACTTGTAAACATACATTTACGGCTTTATGTTAACTCGACAGACACATTAAAAAAAATGATTAATGATCTTAAAAAAATTAAAGACATATTAAAAGTAGATCGTTTAACTAAATTATAATTTTTCAAAATAAAATTAATCCTAATAATTAATTTCAAAAAATATACATAACCCTTTTATAAAAAAACACTTCTAATTTCCTGCCTCAAAGGTTATTACAAAATAAGCATTATTTTCAAAATAAATTTTATATATTTTTTATTTATATTTAAACCATATAAAGATAAATTTGTACTTTTACAATCTAAACTTTATCGCAAAAATAATGAAGTCAGAAGCAAATAAGGACACCTTTGAATCAGTAAAAAAAGTTTTTACCGATTATCTTGAATCCAGAGGACACAGAAAAACTCCGGAAAGATACACAATACTAAAAGAAATTTATGCAACAGACGGGCATTTTGATATAGAAACCTTATATATCAGGATGAAAAATAATAAATACCGGGTTAGTCGCGCCACCTTATATAATACAATTGAACTGCTTTTAGATTGTAATTTAGTTACGAAACATCAGTTTGGAAATAATTGCGCTCAATTTGAACGGTCTTTTAAGTACAAACAACATGATCATTTTGTTTCTCTAGATGATGGTTCTGTATTAGAGTTTTGTGATCCTCGCGTTCAGGAAATAAAAAAATCTGTTGAAGAGTTATTAAATGTTGAAGTTGCTTATCATTCGTTAACTTTTTACGGGAAGAAAAAAAAAGATAATGAATAAAGTAAAAATTAAGTAGTTTTTTCTCTTCATTACAAACTTCTTATTAACTTTGTTAATAATTAATTAAACCCTGTTTTATACAGGGTTTTTAAATTTAAAAAATGAAAACAGACGTTCTGCTCGGACTGCAATGGGGAGATGAAGGAAAAGGCAAAATTGTTGATGTATTAACGCCTAAATATGATATTGTAGCCAGGTTTCAAGGAGGACCAAATGCCGGCCATACCATAGAATTTATGGACAAAAGATTTGTGTTGCACACTTTGCCATCCGGAATATTTAATTCAGGAACAGATAATATTATTGGTAATGGCGTAATTATTGATCCATTTATACTTTCTCAAGAGTTAGCTGAAATCAGACAGTCCGGATTAACAATAACAAAAAACCTGTTTATTTCGAAAAAATCGCATCTTATTTTACCATCTCACAGACTACTTGACGCTGTTTATGAACATAATAAAGGAGAGCTAAAGATTGGTTCAACACTTAAAGGCATAGGGCCTTGCTACACTGATAAAGTTTCAAGAAGAGGTATTCGTGTAGGAGATTTGGAAAATAAAAATTTCAATCTGTTATACAAAGAAGCAAAAAAAAGACATTTCAATTTAGCTAAATTATATTTACCAAAGTTTACAACAATTAAAATAGAAGGGGTTTCATTTGAAGAATATGAGAAACAATGGATGTTGGCACTGGAAGAATTAAAAAAACTAAAACTGGTTGATAGTGAATATGTTTTAAATAGCGCACTTAGCAATAATAAAAAAGTACTGGCCGAAGGAGCACAGGGAACTATGCTGGATATTGATTTTGGCTCATATCCTTATGTAACCTCATCAAACACAACTATAGCAGGTGTTTGTAATGGACTTGGAGTAGCTCCTTCAAAAATTGGTAACGTTTATGGTATTTTTAAAGCATATTGTACTCGTGTAGGAAGCGGCCCATTTCCTACCGAACTGTTTGACGATACCGGAAAAAATCTTCAAAAAAAAGGACATGAGTTTGGTGCAACAACTGGTAGAGCCAGAAGATGTGGCTGGTTAGACCTGCCTGCTTTAAAATATTCCATAATGTTAAATGGTGTAACAGAATTAATGATGATGAAGGCTGATGTTTTATCCGGTTTTGAAGAAATACAAGTTGCCACACATTATCTTATAAATAATACCAAAACAGAGCATCTTCCTTTTAATTTTGAAGATGAAAATATTACTCCGGTATATAAAACTTTTCCCGGATGGGAAATGCCTCTGGATTCTATTAAAAGCTTTGAAGACTTGCCAGAAAACCTTAAACAATATATTTTATTTATTGAGAAGGAAGTTGGTGTACCCATTACTATTATTTCTGTAGGTCCTGACAGGACGCAAACTATTATCAGAAATAAAATTTCATAAAAATGGCCAAGGAAATTGAAAGAAAATTTCTTGTTAATGGAGATTTTAGACCTTTTATTACAAAAACCATAAATATTGTTCAGGGATATTTATCTTCAAATCCAGACAGAACAGTAAGAGTCCGGACATGGGGGAATAAAGCCTTTATAACCATTAAAGGAAAGTCCTCTTCTGACGGCACTTCACGTTTTGAATGGGAAAAAGAAATAGATTATAAGGATGCTTTATCTCTTTTAGATTTATGTGAGCCGGGTATTATAAAAAAACATAGGCATATCATCCCGTTAACTAAAACTCTAAAATTTGAAGTTGACGAATTTTTTGAAGAAAATAAAGGCCTTATAATTGCAGAAATTGAACTGCCTAAACCTGACTATCCTTTTCCTGCTCCTAAATGGCTGGGAAAAGAAGTAACAAATGATCCCAGATATTATAATGCCTACCTTTCAAAATATCCGTATATAAACTGGAAATAATAGTACAAAAACAGCTTTAAATATAATGGTAAATCTTACCACTTAAATCAACTTTAATATATATAATTACAGGAAGATGATCGCTATATCCGCCAAAATACCGACCTCCTGATGCCGTTCTACTAGGTACCATTACTCCGTTTTTACGTTTATAAAGCATCCATTTTTTCTTAAATATTTTTTCAGAATCAGATTCGACCTTCATACCATTACTCCCCCCTAAAAGAGAAGAGGATACAATCATCTGATCAAATAAATTCCAACTTTTATAATATAGCGAACCTTTCCCATTTTTAAAAGGAATATCAGCAAGGTTATATAATTGCTTAGAGGCAACTGGAAATGTAGGTTTTTTTGCTTGTAATGCGTTTGCAATACTTGCGTCTGTAGGATCATCATTCAAATCACCCATAATTAAGATATTAGCTTTAGGATCAATGCTAAAAATGGAATCGCATATTAACCTTAAAAGTTTCCCCGTATAACGCCTTAAGGGGTCGGTTTTATCTCTTCCACCATATCTGGAAACCCAATGATTAACAAAAACATGAATTGTATCCATCCCATATACCATGCCTTTTGAATATAAAATGTCTCTTGTTGTTCCTTCAGGATTTGAAGGAAACTGAATAGGAATATACTGTGTTTTTATCGGTTTAAAAACAGAAGGCTGGTAAAGTAAGGCTACATCAATTCCTCTTTTATCAGGACTGTCTTTATGTAATATCTTATAATGTGCATTTTTTAAATCATGAGTATTAATTAAATCTTTTAGTACCCTTAAATTTTCTACTTCTGCCAAACCAAATATTGAAGGATATCCACCTCCGTTAATAGAAGACATAACCCGTGAAAGATGATTTAACTTTTTATTATAACGAACTGTGTTCCATGCAACTTTACTTGTCGGCAAATAATTATTATCCCTGATTTTCGGGTTATCAATAGTATCAAACAGGTTCTCTACATTGTAAAAAGCAGCGGAAAATGGTTTCAGCTCCTCCTTTTTGCAAGAAACAAAAAATAAACTAATAATAAATAAAACAATAAAAGGATAGATAAATTTTTTCATGTGTTTAAAAATTTTTATTTTATTAATAATGAAGAAATTTTTTATTTTCTTCACCCATGGAACTGTATTACTCTCTAATGAATTTTATATTTCATTGGACAAATGTAACTTACCATAATTATATAATCTTTTAGCCGTATGATTTAATAATTATCAGTTATGGAGGTTTCATTTGATAATTCTTAAGCAAAAATAAAAATATATTTACTAGGCTTGTCCTTTTAGTTTATCAATCATTCGTCTATCCTTTTTTGTTGGCCTTCCTGCCCCTCTTATTCTTTTTTCAACATTTAGTTTATTAATCATTTCGAGCTTTTCTAACTCTTCGGAAGAAGTGACATCTAACATTAATTCACTAACAAGTTTAGCACCAACTCTGTTTTTCACAAGTTTTAATACACGAACTCGCTTTTTTATGCCATGATCTACAATTTCTATTTCGTCACCTACTTTAACCTCCCTGGATGGTTTAACATTTACCTGATTAATTTTAACCCTTCCTCCTTTACAGGCATCAGAAGCCAACGATCGGGTTTTAAACTGCCGCACAGCCCATAACCATTTATCAATGCGAACTGAATCCATTTTACTTATTTTTCTCTGAAGAATAATTGTATAGGCACACCGGTAAAATTATATTTTTTTCTTATCTGATTTTCTAAAAATCTTTTATACTGTTCCTTTATCTGGTCAGGAAGATTACAAAAGAACACAAATTGAGGAGTATTTGTTTTTAACTGCATGATATATTTAATTTTTATATACCTACCTCTTGACGCCATAGGATGAGGAGTTTTTTCTATAACTGGCAATAAAAAATCATTTAATTTAGAAGTAGGTATCCTGATACTTCTCTTTTTATACACTTCCGAAACCAAATCCAGAACTTTATGTATTCTTTGTTTTTCATGGACAGACACAAAAATAATTGGCACATCATTAAAGGGAGCAATTCTTTCAGTAATAAGTTTTTTAAATTCCAAATGGGTATTTTGCTCCTTTTCAACTAAATCCCATTTATTTACAACTAAAACTATTCCTTTACGATTTTTTTCTGCCAAATGAAATATATTGATATCCTGTTTCTGAATACCTTGGGAAGCATCAATCATGACAACGCAAACATCGGACTTTTCAATAGCCTGTATCGTTCGCAAAGTAGAATAAAATTCAATATTTTCATAAACCTTTTCCTTTTTTCGCAAACCGGCTGTGTCCACCAATAAAAATTCATGACCAAAGCCTTTAAATGGAGTGTAAACTGAATCCCGTGTTGTTCCGGCTACTGAGGTAACAATATGCCTATCCTTACCAAGTAAGGTATTAATAAAAGAAGACTTTCCAACATTTGGGCGCCCAATGACAGCTACCCTGGGTATATCATAAGAAGATTCTTCTTCCTCGGTTACATCAAAATCTTTTACTACGGCATCAAGAAGTTCTCCGGTTCCTGTTCCTGTTGCAGCCGATACAGGGAAAACCTCTCCCAATCCTAAACCATAAAATTCAGTTGAATAAATTTCCATATTAGGAGTGTCAATTTTATTGGTTGCAAGAAATATTTTTTTTCCACTCCTCCGGAGTAATTCAGCAACTTCCTCATCTAAAGGGTGAATTCCTTCACGTGCATCGGTTAAAAAAACAATAGCATCAGCTTCATCAATAGCAAAAAGTACTTGTTTTCGTATTTCTTCTTCAAAAACATCGTCCGAACCTTTAACAAATCCTCCGGTATCAATAACAGAAAAATCTTTTCCATTCCAGTCACCAAGCCCATAAATTCTGTCGCGTGTAACCCCACTTATAGATTCAACAATAGCTTCCTTAGACTGAGTAAACCTATTAAACAAAGTTGATTTTCCCACATTTGGACGCCCTACAATAGCAATAATATTTTTCACTTTAGTATCTTTTTAACTAATAAATTTCATTTCTTTTTTTCATAAATATTATTTGTCGAAACCAAAACGTTTAAGAACGTTTTCATTGTTACGCCAATCTTTATTTACTTTAACTGTAATTTGCAAAAATATTTTTTTTTCAAAAAACTTTTCCATTTCCAACCTTGCCATAGTACCGGTTTTTTTCATTGCCGAGCCTTGTTTGCCTAAAAGGATTCCCTTTTGAGATTCCCTTTCAACATATATCAAGGCATTAATATTAATAATATTTTCCGATTCTTTAAAAGTATCTATTATCACCTCAGAAGAATAAGGAACTTCTTTCTTATAATTCAGAAATATTTTTTCCCTGATAATTTCAGCTGCAAAAAAGCGCTCTGAACGGTCTGTTAATTCATTTTTCGGAAAATAAGCAGGTGATTCGGGCAACTTATCAATAATTGTTTCAAAAACCTTATCAATGTTAAAAGACTTAATTGCAGAGATAGGAATTACCTCAGCCTGGGGAATTATATCCTGCCAATAATTAATTTGTTCCACTATTTTATCCTGAGATGATAAATCAATTTTATTAATAAGAACTATTTTAGAAGCATTAGTATTTTTAATCTTCTTAATTATCCATTCTTCATCAAACTTAAGACCTGGTTCAGTCATTAGCAATAAAATATCAGCATCCTGAAATGCCATTTCAATATAGTTATTCATCATTTCATGCATTTTATAAGCCGGTTTTCTAACTATACCCGGAGTATCTGAATACACAATTTGAAAATCCTCTCCACTAACGATTCCCATAATCCTATTTCTGGTTGTCTGAGCTTTATTGGTGATAATTGACAATTTTTCACCAACTAATGCATTCATCAAAGTAGACTTCCCTACGTTTGGATAACCTATAATATTGACAAAGCCTGATTTATGAGTCATAATTTTTTTTAAAAAATATTTGCACGGCAAAGAAACAAAATATATCTTTGCACTCTCAATTTTTAAGACAATATAAAATTTGTTCTTAATAACTAAATTGCGGGGTGGAGCAGTGGTAGCTCGGCGGGCTCATAACCCGTAGGTCGTAGGTTCGAATCCTGCCCCCGCTACAAATCAGACCCTCTAATCATTTGGCTTAGAGGGTTTTTTATTTTTTTATCCTTACATAATTTTATATTTTTCGTAAAAAAACCCGCAACAGGAACGTCGCAGGTTTTTTTAGGTGAGATGTTTTGGGTATTTATACCCGACTAAAGGAAAAAGGATCGCTTGTGAATAACGGAATAAAGACGATAATGATTATCATCTGTATGATCAAAAAAATAAACCTGATCGCCTCTGACAAAGATTTTTGCCGTCAGCTCTTTTACATTTAATTTTTTTAACCCTGCCCTTGCAAGGTCTTCCAGTGAAAAAATTTGATTTATTGTAATTTTATCAGCCATTTTATCTCAACTTTATTTTATAACCATCTTTAATGCAAATAGGACAATATGTATTTTTTATAATGGAAACATATCCACATCGTTTACATTTATAATATTTATGAACAATTTTTTTATTTGTCTTTTTTTCCATAATTATTGGTTAGTGAATTCCAATTAACAAGAGTTATGCCAAAACATTAAAAAAATAATCACGATTATTAAAATACTGTTGCATAAATATTTAAGCCATGATAAAATAAACATCATAAAAATTATTATATTCTAAATTATACAAATACGGACAAAATTCCATAATCGGAATTTTAAAAAATTAATTGAAACCTCACCATATTTTATATTTTTGCAAAAAAAAGAAATGAAATTTGAAGATTATAGTTATACACTTTCTGATTTAAGCGACAGATCTAAAAAAATAATTAAACCTATTGAAGATTTAAGTGAAAAAATTAAAGTACTTAAAACAATTTTAGGGATTATTGACTTAACCACATTAAGTGGAAACGACACTAATGAAAAAGTAAAAAATCTTTGCAAACAAGCTATTGATTTTGAGAATTCAGAAATTGGAACACCAAAAAATGCAGCGGTTTGTGTTTATCCTGTTTTTGCAGGAATTGTTTCAAATACCTTGCGGGGAACAGGCATTAATACAGCATGTGTAGCGGGAGCTTTCCCAAGTGGCCAGTCGCCTCTTGAAATTAGAAAACTTGAGGTTAAATATGCTATTGAGAATGGTGCTGATGAAATTGACATGGTTATTTCCCGTGGAAAAATGATTGAAGGAAATATCGATTATGTTTATAGGGAAGTAAGAGAAATTAAAGAAACTTGTAGAGATAAACATCTAAAAGTAATTTTGGAAACAGGTGAATTAGAAAAAGTTGACCTAATTAGAAAGGCTTCAGAAATATCTATACTTGCAGGTGGTGATTTTTTAAAGACTTCCACTGGAAAAGTTTCTCCTGCGGCAACTCCTGAAGCATTTTTAATAATGTTAGATACTATTAAAGAATATTTTGAAAAAACCGGAAAAAAAATTGGAATTAAACCCGCCGGTGGAATTTCTACTCCTGATGATGCTATTGCATACTATCAGCTTACAAAAGCAGTTTTAGGAGATCAGTGGTTGAATAAAGATTTATTTAGAATAGGTGCAAGCAGGCTTGCAACTAATATTTATAATGAAATTATTGAATTAACAACCGTTTAAATTTTAATTAAAACAGAGGTTTAAAACAATAAGGGAGAGTACTGTCGGCCCCATAAAACCACTGTGTTCTAAAATTTAGTGTTAACTGTCCTTTATTATTCAAAAATTTGTTTCCTCTTAAGTTTTTTTTGAGATAAATTTCATTTTCCATTAAGGAAAAGTCATTCAAAATATTATTATAAATCTTTCCCATCACTTCGCCCTGAGAAGTATAATAATCGATGCTCTTTCTTATTTGGGACGGGGTTACATGATATTCTGAAAAAATTTTATTATAAAAATCTTTTTCTGATATATTCCCTTTAACAGCGTGGCTTCTTTCGTAAGAAATAATTGCTTCGGCAATTTCCATATTCTTTATTACTAAAGTGAGTTTTTTTTTCGGAATAAGATTATTGGGTTTCTGCACCTTTAACTTATTATTTTTATAGCACCCTGACAACCCAAAAATCAAGATAAAAAATATAATATATATTTTTCTCATGCGGTTAATTTCCCACTTCAGATAAATACTTTATTCTCATTAGTCTAATTTCCTGCTCATTAAATTCTGCTTCTCCCAGCTCTTGCAATGCTTCTTCAACAGAATCTGTTTCGGCCTCTGAAAAGTAATCCAAAATTTCCTCTTGGTGATATTCGTCAACAAATTCATCTATATAATAATTGATATCAAGACGAGTACCAGATAATACAATACGTTCTATTTCAGTCAATAACTCATCTAAAGATAAGTTTTTTGCATGAGCAACATCATCCAGTAGAAGTTTGCGATCGACACTTTTTATAATGTAAACCTTAAGGCCCGATTTATTAACTACTGATTTAACTACAATATCATTAGGCCTTGTTATATCATTTTCTTCAACATATTGTTTTATTAATTTAATAAAGGGTTGGCCATATTTTGCAGCTTTTCCGGCACCCACACCTATAATTTGCTGAAGTTCGGACATGTTTACCGGATATTGTATTGCCATATCTTCCAAGGAAGTATCCTGAAATATTACAAATGGAGGTAAACCTTCTTTTTTAGATATATCTTTCCTTAAATCTTTCAACATGGCAAAAAGAGTAGAGTCAGATCCACCACCAGATGTACCGCTTTTAACAATCAAATCATCGTCTTGATCAGAGGAATAATCATGATCCCGGGCAACTAAGATACTATATGGTTTTTTGATAAATTCTCTGCCTTCTTTTGTTAATTTAAGGATGCCATAATTTTCGATTTCTTTTTTTAGTAATCTATTAACTAATGCCTGGTGAATCACCATAACCCAGTATCTTTTTTCTTTGCCGCCTCCTTTACCAAAATATTCACTTTTATCCAGCTTAATAGCTTTAATATCTCCACTTTTTTTTCCGGATAACAAGTCTGCAATCATATTAACTTTATATTGTTCTTTTAAAGCTTTAACAGCTTTAAGTACTAACTGAATATCATCCTTACCTTCAAACTTTTCCTTTGGGTGAAGGCAATTATCACAAGCTCCGCAATTATCTTTTGTATAAACTTCTCCAAAATAATGCAATAATAACTTATGCCTACAAATTGAAGACTCAGCATAAGTGACCGTTTCTCCAAGCAACTCTTTTGCTATTTCCTGTTCTGCAACAGGTTTGTCTTTCATAAACTTTTCAAGTTTTTGAATATCATCGTAACTATAAAAGGTAATACAATTTCCTTCACCTCCATCTCTTCCGGCACGGCCAGTTTCCTGATAATAGCCCTCAATACTCTTAGGAATATCATGGTGAATAACAAATCTTATATCCGGTTTATCAATTCCCATTCCAAATGCTATGGTAGCAACAATTACATCAACATCTTCCATAAGAAACATATCCTGATTTCGCCTTCTTGTACCAGCATCAAGACCTGCATGATAAGGTAACGCTTTAATTCCATTTACAGATAGTGTTTCTGCTATTTCTTCTACCTTTTTTCTGCTCAGACAATATACAATTCCAGATTTTCCGGGCTGAGTTTTAATATATTTTATAACATCTTTTATTACATCCTTTGTTTTAGGTCGCACCTCATAATATAGGTTTGGCCTGTCGAAAGAAGACTTAAATACCGTTGCATCATTAATTTCTAATGTTTTCAAGATATCTTCCTGAACTTTCATTGTAGCAGTAGCCGTCAATGCCATTACAGGAACATCCTGTCCTATGGCCTGAATAATAGGTCTTAATTTTCTATATTCAGGTCTAAAATCATGGCCCCATTCTGAAATACAGTGAGCCTCATCAATAGCATAAAATGATATCTCTATTTGTTTCAAAAACTCCTGATTATCCTCTTTGGTTAAAGATTCGGGAGCCATATATAACAATTTAGTCTTCCCGGATAACAAATCAGCCCTTACTTCATTAAGTTCAGATTTAGATAGGGAAGAGTTCATTACATGGGCAACACCCTTTTCCGAACCGAAGTTTCTTACCATGTCAACCTGATTTTTCATCAAAGCTATCAATGGCGATACTACAATTGCGGTTCCGGGTTTGACCAGAGCAGGCAACTGATAACACAATGATTTTCCGCCTCCTGTAGGCATTACCACAAAAGTGTCTTTGCCCTCCATCAAATTATCAATAATAGCTTCTTGATTCCCTTTAAACTTAGAAAACCCAAAAAAGCTTTTTAAAAAAGAATTTAGTCCGTATTTATCTTTATTCTCTACCATTTTCGGTTAAGTCAATTTTAATTTAGTACCTTTGAACCTCTAAAAGGTTTTATAAAGGTATAAAATATTTAAATCATATATCTCTTTCGATTTATACAAATGTAGTAATAAATTTACAGAAAATTGTTATAAATTATTTTAAAATTGACAACAAAAGAAAAAATTAAAAATACGGCACTCAAAACCCTGCAGATTGAAAGTGATGCCATAAAAAACCTAGAACATTCTATAAACGATAATTTTATAGATGTTGTGGAAACAATTTATAATAGTAAAGGTAGGGTTATTATTACCGGAATAGGGAAAAGTGCGCATATTGCATCCAAAATTGTTGCAACTTTAAACTCTACAGGAACATCATCTGTATTTATGCATGCAGCTGATGCAATACATGGTGACCTTGGAATTGTTCGAAAAGAAGACATTGTTATTGCTATTTCAAAAAGCGGAGAAACACCTGAAATTAAAGTTTTAGTACCTTTAATTAAAGCAAATAAGAATTTTCTTATTGCTATAGTCGGAAATAAGAATTCATATTTAGCTACACATTCAGATAAAATACTTGATGTAACAATTAACAAAGAAGCATGTCCTAACAACCTTGCTCCCACAACAAGTACAACAGCACAGCTAGCCATGGGTGATGCTTTAGCCGTTTGCTTACTTGAAATAAAAGAGTTTTCGTCTAAAGACTTTGCACGTTTTCATCCAGGCGGAACATTGGGAAAGAGATTGTATCTGCGAGTAAAAGATATTTTTATTCAAAATCAAGTTCCAAAAGTAAAAGTCACTGAAAAGATGCAAAATGTAATTCTTGAAATTTCTTCAAAAAGACTAGGAGCAACAGCTGTTTTAAAAAATGACAAACTTATTGGGGTGATAACAGATGGTGATTTAAGAAGAATGCTAGAAAAATATACTGACTTTGCTAATTTAACAGCAGAAGATATAATGACGGCAAATCCAAGAACAATAGAAGAAGAAAAACTTGTTGTTGATGCATTAACTATTATGAGAGAGAATAATATAACCCAATTACCAGTACTTAAAAACAACAAATATGTGGGTGTAATACATTTACATGATATCTTAAAAGAAGGAATAATATAGCAATGGCAAATAAAGTAGAATCGTTTAATCTTTATCGGCAAAAGATGAATGACAAATTATTAGAGGCTCCTAATAATAAACTCATTAAGCGAATTTTTAATATTGACACTAATGCCTATTTAAATGGTGCCCTGGACAGCAAAACAAAGGAAATGTTGGGACTGGTAGCCTCCATGGTTTTAAAATGTGATGACTGCATTTATTATCATTTGGAAAAATGTTATGAAAAAGGAGTGACGACAGAAGAATTATTAGAAATTTTTGGTATTGCTAACCTTGTTGGCGGAACTATTGTTATCCCCCATACACGAAAAGCTCTGGAATTTTGGGAAACGCTAACATCATCAAAAGAATAAAAAAATTAAAATATGCGGCTTTGGACAAAAAACCTGGTAAAAAAATATAAACAAAGAACTGTTGTAAACAATGTTTCTATAGAAGTAAACCAAGGTGAAATTATAGGCTTACTTGGGCCAAACGGTGCCGGCAAAACCACAACTTTTTATATGATGACCGGTTTAATAAAACCCTATGAAGGTCATGTTTATTTAGATGACAGGGAAATAACCGAATTGCCTATGTATAAACGCGCTCAATTAGGTATTGGGTACCTGGCACAAGAAGCCTCTGTATTCAGACAAATGAGTGTTGAGGATAATATAAAAGCTGTTATGGAATTTACTAAAATGTCCAAACTTGAGCAAAAAGAAAAATTAGAAACTCTTTTGAATGAATTTGGATTACAACACATAAGAAAAAGTAAGGGAATTCAGCTATCAGGAGGAGAAAGAAGAAGGGTGGAAATTGCCAGATCATTATCAGTAAACCCTAAATTTATTTTGCTTGACGAGCCGTTTGCCGGAGTTGATCCAATTGCTGTTGAAGACATTCAACATATTGTATCTAAATTAAAAGAAAAAAATATTGGCATTTTAATTACAGATCATAATGTACACGAAACATTAACAATAACTGATAAAGCATATCTTTTATTTGAAGGTTCTGTATTAAAACACGGTACAGCTGAAGAATTAGCCGAAGACAAACATGTTCGAAAAGTTTATCTGGGTCAAAATTTTGAATTAAGGAAAAAAAAGAAGAAAATTTAAAAAACTATAAATACCCTTTAAAAATTTTTACGAGTATCTGCTAGCTCTGAATATCTGTAAGATAAACAACTAAAGATATAAACAAATAAAAAATAACAATAAATGGTATGGCTACTATCCATAACCATATTAACAAAATTAAAGAGCCTAGAAGAAAAACATATTTTATCATATTTTCCTTAAAACTAAAATTTCTAAACTTCATGCCAATCATAGGAAACCTAGACACCAGCAATAGAGAGCCTATAATAGCAATACTTAACAAAAAATAAGTATTTGTGATAATCATATAAAATAAACCTTGACCAGCATATAAATACTGTCTTATTAATGGCAATGAAGCAACTAATATTGCTAATGCCGGTATGGGCATCCCTTTAAAAGAGGTTGTTTGTGTATCGTCAATATTAAACTTAGCCAACCTTAAAGCTCCCAATAAAGGAATCATAAAGGCAAAAAAAGGTAAAAAATTATGCCCGTCTATATCATCCATAGGTTTACCATGACTTAAATTAATCATTTGAAACAAAATAAAACCCGGTGCAACACCAAAAGAAACCACATCAGAAAGCGAATCAAGTTGTAATCCAATATCGGATTTCGCATTCAATAACCTGGCAGCAAAACCATCAAAAAAATCAAAAACAGCTGCTATAAAAATAAAAATTCCTGCAATAGCTAAATCATGTGGAGAACCATGAACCCCATAAAAAATTGAAATTAACCCAGAAGAAAGGTTTAATAAAGTAATGGTATTAGGAATATGATTTTTTAAACTCATTTTTAAATTTTTTCAAATTTAAAAATTATTAATTATCAAAAAAATATAAGATAAATAAAACATAGAATATTACTAAAAAAGTAATCCTTATTTAGAACCGGAAAAAATTATATCTTTGCATATCTATTACATTTAAACTTATTCAATATGTCAAAAATAGTCGTTTTAGGAGCGGGGATATCAGGACATACCGCTTCTACCTGGTTAAGAAAAAAACTTTCCAAGAAACACGAAGTAATCGTTGTAGCTCCTGTAACATACTACCATTGGATCCCTTCCAATATATGGGTGGGTGTTGGCAGAATGACGCCAGAACAAGTAAGGTTTAAACTTGAACCAAGATATAAAAAAGTCGGTATAATTTTTAAACAAGCCAAAGCCGTTTCTATTCATCCGGAAGGAAATAAAGAAAATAAAAATAGTTTCGTAAAAATTGAATATACAGGACAAAATAAAACAGGTCAATCAGAATTAGTAGACTACGACTTTTTGATAAATGCTACAGGCCCTAAATTAAATTTCGCCGGAACCGAGGGATTAGGTCCAGATAAAAATACCGTGTCAGTATGCTCATATGACCATGCAGATCATGCATGGAAAAAGCTTCAGGAATCTTTGGAAAAAATGGAAAAAGGCGAAAAACAAAAATTTTTAATAGGTACCGGACATCCCGGAGCCACATGCCAGGGGGCTGCTTTTGAATATATTTTAAACGTTCATCATGAAATTGCACGTAGAAATCTTCAACACCTGGCAGATATAAAATGGATTACAAATGAATTTGAACTTGGTGATTTTGGAATGGCAGGCGCATATATAAAAAGAGGTGGTTACATTACATCAACAAAAACATTTACTGAATCTTTTTTAAAAGAAAGAGATATTACCTGGATTAAACAAGCAGGAGTAAAAAAAGTTGATAAAGGAAAATTATATTATGAATTACTTGATGGATCTGAACACGAAGAAACATTTGATTTTGCAATGTTAATTCCTTCCTTTACAGGTCCGGGGTTGAAAGCTTTTGATAAAAATGATAAAGACATCACATCCGAGGTTTTTGCCCCCAACGGTTTTATGAAAGTTGATGCCGACTATACTAAAAAGCCCTTTGAAGAATGGAAAGCCAGTGACTGGCCTGAAACTTATCAAACACCTTCATATAAAAATATATTTGCTGCAGGGATTGCTTTTGCACCTCCGCATTCCATTTCTAAACCTATGTTTAGTACTAACGGCACAGCTATTTTCCCGGCACCTCCAAGAACAGGTATGCCTTCAGGAGTAATAGGAAAAGTTATTGCAGAAAACCTGATTGAATGGATTAAAAAAGGTGATACTTCATTAAAGCACCGTGCATCGATGTCAAAAATGGGTGCTGCATGTATTGTTTCAGCAGGATTTAGCCATTTTAAAGGAGGAGCTGCTACAATGACAGTCTTTCCGATTGTTCAGGATTGGGAAAAATATCCAACTTATGGTAGAGACATAAGGTATACCGTTGGTGAAGCCGGACTTGCGGGTCACTGGTTAAAATGGTTCATGCACTATATGTTTCTTCATAAAGCCAAAGGAT
>WGGC01000074.1 GCA_015491905.1 Bacteroidales bacterium
AGCAGCTGAAAAAACCACCACAGCCATGGGAATTTCGTGCGAAACCTGCATGGCAGCGCCTTATTATAATGCTGGGAGGCGTTACCATGAATGTAATTCTGGCTTTGGTAATTTACATTGGTTTGTTATTATCTTATGGTGACGAATACTTGCCTACTCAACAGGTAAATAAATATGGAATTACAGCCGATAGTCTGGCACAGGAAATGGGTTTCCGCAATGGTGACAAGATAATTAGTATTGGGGGCAAGTATGTGGATAATTTTGAGAAAATTCCCATGGAGATTGTTTTAAATGAAGCTAAAACAGCAACCGTTTTGCGAAATGGCGATACTGTTACCATACATTTTCCTTCCAATAGTCTGAGTAAAATTATCAGTAATAAAAAGGCTGCTTTTTTACTGGCTCCCAGAATACCATTTATTGTAGGAAAGTTTACTAAAAACTCCGTTGCTGCCAAGGCCGGATTAAAACCGGGAGACAGCATTATTGGTCTTGACGGAAAGTATATTAAATATTTTCTTCCATTCAGGGAAGCAATTTTAAAGCATAAAAACCAAACAGTAACAATTATAGCAAAACGGGGTAACGATACGTTAAGGTTAAAAATGCACCTGGGGCCGGAAGGGTTAATGGGAGTATATCCGGTAGCGGACCTTTCCCGGTTTTTTCATCTGAATAAAAAGCAATATGGTTTTTTTGAAGCCATTCCGGCAGGAGTTACCAGAACCTATCAAGGTATTGATAATTACCTGAAACAATTGAAATTATTATTTTCGCCACAGGTTAAAGCTTATAAAAATGTAGGAGGTTTTATTACCATTGGCAGCATTTTCCCCAGCGTATGGCATTGGGAAAGTTTTTGGCGATTAACAGCCTTTTTATCTATTATGCTTGCTATTTTAAATATATTACCTATTCCGGCTTTGGATGGCGGTCATGTATTATTTTTACTATATGAGATTATTGCTCGCCGGAAGCCAAGTGATAAATTTATGGAGTATGCACAAATTGTAGGAATGGCCATTTTATTTGCTTTACTGATTTATGCTAACGGTAATGATATTATAAAACTATTGCATCATTAAATGTAAAATTATGATAACTTATGAAATTTCAGGATTCAAAACTATAGATGTTAAATATCTGGTTTTTGATTACAATGGTACCTTAGCCATTAATGGCATATTGATAGAAGGTGTAGAATCTGCCATACAGCAATTGGCCAAACAATTTGAAATTTTTATTGTTACTGCCGACACTTTTGGTACAGCATCCAAACAGCTTAAAGGCCTCCCCGTACATCTTCACATTTTAGGCAGTTCAAACCAGGCGGAAGCAAAAAAATCTTTTATTGAAAAACTGGGAAAAGAGAATGTAATAGCTGTTGGCAACGGGCGTAATGATCGTAAAATGGTTGAAACATCAGCTATTGGCATTGTAGTAATTCAAAATGAAGGAGCGTCGTCACAAACATTAATGGCATCGGATATAGTTTGTAATACAATTACCGATGTTTTTGGTATAATACAGAGTCCACAAATGTTAACAGCTACTTTACGAGGATAAATTCAGTTCTTTTACACTGATTTCTCTCATCTCTACTTTTCTTATTTTTCCGGTAACTGTTGTTGGAAAGTCTTCTACGAATTTAAAATATTTCGGTATTTTATAATGAGCTATTTTACCTTTACAGAAACTTAATAATTCATCTTCCTCTATTTGAACTCCATCATGTATTTTCACCCATGCCATTACCACCTCACCATATTTTTCATCCGGCACACCAATAACCTGAACACTATTAACTTTTGGATGTGTTAATAGAAAAGCCTCTATTTCTTTAGGATAAATATTTTCGCCACCTCTAATAATCATATCTTTAATCCGGCCTACAATGTTAATATACCCTTCATCGTCCATTGTAGCCAAATCTCCGGTATGCATCCACCGGGCACTGTCAATAGCCTGCCGGGTTTTTTCCGGTTCATTCCAATATCCGAGCATAACACTATATCCACGAGTACAAAGCTCTCCTTTTTCACCTCTTTTAACTGCCAGGCCTGTAGCCGGATCAATAATTTTCACTTCCTGGTGGGGATGTACTTTACCAACCGTGCTAACACGTTTATCAAAGGGAGTATCAGAAGCTGTTTGTGTGCTCACCGGGCTTGTTTCTGTCATTCCGTAGGCAATTTGCAAATCATCCATTTTCATAATTTCCTGTACCTTTTTCATTAATTCCACAGGACAAATTGACCCGGCCATAATTCCACCTCTAAGGCTGGTAACATCATATTTTTTTATATCCTCATGATATAATTCAGCGTGAAACATAGTAGGAACACCATATAAAATAGTTGCTTTTTCTTTTTCTGTTGTTTTAATAACTTCACCGGGATCAAAGGCTCTGCTGGCGTAAATCACTGTTGACCCATGAGATAAGCAGCCCAGGTTTCCCATAACCATTCCAAAACAATGATACAATGGCACCGGAATAATCATTCTGTCTTCCGGCTTTAAATGAAGAGACTCTGTAACAAAAAAACCATTATTTAAAATATTATGATGGCTAAGTGTTGCTCCTTTCGGAAATCCTGTAGTACCGCTGGTATATTGAATATTAATTGGTTCATCAAAACCAAGTGTTACGGCAATTTCATTAAGAACATCAGCACTTAAGTTTTCACCTGCTTTCATCATTTCATTCCATGTAAACATTCCCGGACCGGCATTTTTTTCCAAAGTTATAACGGTTCTTAATTCAGGAGCTTCAACACAGGATAATTTACCAGGTTCGCTATATTGAAGGTGAGGAATAAGTTCATAAATTATTTTGGAATAATCGGCATGTTGAGTCTTTTCATCGGCTATTAGAAATTTACATCCGGATTGATTTAAAACATAGCCAAGCTCATGAACTTTATAACTGGGGTTAATATTCACAAGAATAGCTCCTAGTTTGGCAGTAGCATATTGGGTTATCATCCATTCAGCCCTGTTTAAAGCCCAAATGCCGATCCTGTCGCCTTTTTTTAGTCCCATATTATGCAATCCCAACGCACAAATATCAACTTGCTGTTTAAGTTCTTTATAATTCCATCTGATATTTTGATGTACTGATATAAGCGCCTCATTTTTAGGATAAGTATCAACAGTATAATCCAGCATTTCACCAATAGTCATACCTAAAAGAGGAATTTTACTGGTTCCGTTTACATAACTTAGCGAATTTTCCATGTTTTAAATTTATTTAATTATAAACTATCGTTTAACTCTATATGCCTTTATGAATTATATTCATGAAACATCTATGATTGAATAATTATTAAATCACATTCACCCTGTGAAACAGCAAAAATTTCACAGGAGGGAAAATGATAATTCAATTATGGTAAGTTCCATCTCACCAATGAAATATAAAATTATTTTTAAAATAAAAGAATATCTAAAGTTCATGGCAGGGACATGAATTTCAACATATATTTTATTAACCCATCTATATAAAAATGAAAGAACTAAAATTATAACGGGTGAAATTAAAAAAAATATTGAAATACAGTTATTTTTTCACAGAAAAATAATTTATCTTTTTCTGATTTTATTTTTGGAAGGGAGAAAAATTAAGTCGGTAACTACTATAAAAACAACTGTAACGAGAGTGCCCAAGACCACATACCATAAAGAAGTTAAAAAATGACGAAAGCTAAACGTTTCGAGAAAAACAATTACCAGTTGAAAAATAAAGACTAAAGAAAATGAATATTTCAAAAACCCACCGAGGCCAAGTTTTATTATCCCCGGTTCTTCTCCTGAAACAAACTCTAATCGGGGAAAAAATAAATGAATTATTCCCGGGCGGAAAAATGCAAGTAATACAAGTGCAGCAGCATGAAGCCCAAGAGTGTTTTCAAAAAAATCAATTGTTAAACCGGTACCAAAAGCAATTAACAGCAACAGGCTTTTATTAATATTTAAAGGTAATAAAAGAACAAATAACACATAAACATAAGGTATGATAAAGCCATCAAAAGAAACTTTATCGAGTACCCAAACCTGTAACAGAATAAGTAAAATAAAACGGATAATATTTTTCAAAATAACATTATTCACTTTTCATTTTCCTCCAATAATTTTTCCTCTTCTTTTTTCATTTTGTTTTTTATAATATAAACAAAATACAGGCTGTTAAAGTCAGTTGAAAACTTTAAAATGGCATGATTCAGGCCACGGTTTTCACTTTTGTTATAAGATACAATTGTACCTATATTCATTCCTGCGGGAAACAAAAAAGAATTTCCGCTGGTAATTACGGTATCTCCGGGTTGTAAATTAATATGTGCAGGAATATCCACCACTTTCCCTAAAGCAGGCGAGTTTTCATCCCATATAACGTTCACCAATTGATTATTTTTCTTAATTCTGCCACTAATTTTTGCATTGGAATTCAACAATGACATTACAAGTGAATAATTTTCAGAAACACCTATAACAATACCTGCAACACCATTATCTGAAATAACTCCCATTTCTTTAGAAATGCCTTGTTTAAGGCCTTTATTCAACAAAATAAAATTATTATGCCTGTTGGTCGTATTTCTTATAACCATGGCAGGAATATATGTATAGTTACTATCCTGTTTATTTGATAAAGTATCGTTTACACCAAATTTTTCAGATAGTTGATTATGTAATTTGCTGTTTTCTTTTAACAGTTGTTGATTTATTTTAGAGAGTAAGAAATAATCGGAAATATTTCCGGATGTTTTTAAGATATTTCCGGTAAAATCATTAACAGCATTAAAAGAAACTGAACGTTGATAGGAATAAGAATGAATCACAAAAAAAAGCGAAATCCCTTCTAAAATAAGAAACAACAAAAAAAACTGATTCCGTTTTATAAAGATGATTAAATTCCGCATAGGTCCTGTTAAATTATTATTTAATCAGGAATGTAAAAGCTTCAAAATTCTTTAATGCAATACCTGTACCTCTGGCAACAGCTCTTAAGGGATCTTCTGCAACATGTACAGGAAGTTTGGTTTTTTGATGAATTCTCTTATCCAATCCCCGTAATAAAGACCCACCTCCAGCAAGGTATATTCCTGTTCTATAAATATCAGCTGATAGTTCCGGGGGTGTTTTTTCCAAAGCATTCAGAACAGCAGCCTCCACCTTTGAAATTGATTTATCCAGACAAGTAGCAATTTCCTGATAAGTTACAGTAATTTCTTTAGGAATACCTGTTAATAAATCTCGCCCGTGAACAGCATAATCATCAGGAGGATTTTCCAGTTCTGCTAATGCAGAGCCTACTTCAATTTTAATTCTTTCTGCAGTACGTTCACCGATAGTTATATTATGCTGTTTACGCATATATTCTTCAATGTCATAAGTAAAGTCATCGCCGGCAATCCGTATAGAAGTATTATTAACAATCCCACCAAGGGCAATAACAGCTATTTCACTTGTTCCGCCACCAATATCAATAATCATATTACCGGTAGGTTCGAGAACATCAATGCCAATACCTATTGCAGCAGCCATAGGTTCATGAATTAATCTTATTTCTTTCGCTCCTGCTTGTTCAGCAGAATCTTTCACGGCTCTTTCTTCCACTTCAGTAATACCTGAAGGTATACATATTACCATTTTCAATGAAGGCGGGAAAAGAGAATTTTTAAAACCAATCATTTTTATCATTTCTCTGATCATTACTTCAGAAGCTTGAAAATCGGCAATTACGCCATCTCGCAATGGCCTGATAGTTTTAATATTATCATGTGTTTTACCATGCATCATCATGGCTTTTTTCCCAACGGCAATAACCTTTCCGGTATTTCTTTCAACCGCAACGATAGAGGGCTCGTCCACTACTACCTTATCATCATGGATAATAATTGTATTGGCAGTTCCCAGGTCTATAGCGATATCTTTAGTAAGAAATGAAAATAAACCCATATTTTTCTTTATTTTAAGTATTTGAGATGCTGTTTAGCACCTGATTTTTTCCTTTGCAAATATAATCAATGTTTAAAATGTCTGATTCCTGTAAAAACCATTGCAATATTATTTTCATTACAAAATTCTATGGAGTCTTTATCTCTTATACTTCCTCCAGGCTGAATAACCGCTTTAATCCCTGCTTTTGCTGCCATCTCAACAGAATCGGCAAAAGGGAAAAAAGCATCTGAAGCCATAACACCTCCTTCTAAAGGAAGATTAAAGTTTTTAGCCTTAGCAATAGCCTGGTTAAGGGCATCAATGCGTGATGTCTGTCCGGTACCAATACCAACCAGTTGTTTGTTTTTTGCCAGGACAATAGCGTTTGATTTAGTATGTTTAACAATTTTATTGGCAAATAAAAGGTCTTCTGTTTGCTCATTGTCAGGCACTACACTTGTTTTAGGCTGTAATTGTTTTGCGGTTTCAGTTACACTATCATAATCCTGCCACAACACTCCATTCAAGGCTGTACGAAACTGTTCTGTTGAAGGCTCTGTTTCTTTTGCTTTTAATATAATTCTGTTTTTTTTCGATTGTAGAATTTCAAGGGCATCCGGAGAATAGTCTATAGCCAGAATAATTTCAAAAAATAACTTATTTATCTCTTCTGCTACCTTTTTTTCAATTTTCCCATTAGTAATTAATACTCCTCCAAAAGCGGAAACAGGATCTCCGGCAAGGGCGTCTTTCCATGCTTCCAGTAAATTATTACGACTGGCTAATCCACATGCATTGTTATGTTTTAATATTGCAAAAGTAGGTTCTTGAAATTCTTTTATTAAATGAATTCCCGCATCCAGATCTTGAATATTATTGTATGAAAGTTGCTTGCCATGAAGTTGTTCAAAAATAAGATTTAAATCGCCAAAAAACACTCCCTTTTGATGAGGATTTTCACCATACCTTAAAGATTGACCTTTAGGAATACTTTTATTAAATGAGGTTATTTTCCCTTCACTCATCCAATTAAAAATTACCGAATCATAGTTTGAACTTAAATTAAAGGCCTTTGCGGCAAATAATCTACGATCTTCAGAATCTGAAAAGCCTTTTTTTTGGTCCATAAGCTTAAGGAAATCATCATACTGATTGATAGAAGATACTACCAGAACATCTTTAAAATTTTTTGCAGCAGCCCTGATTAAAGCTATCCCACCAATGTCAATTTTTTCAATAATCTCATCTTCTTTTTCAGTTTTTTTCAAGGTATCTTCAAAAGGGTATAAGTCAACAATAACAAGGTCGATTTCCGGGATTTGAAATTGCTCCAGCGATGTTTTATCTTCTTCATTATTTCTGCGGGCAAGAATTCCCCCAAAAATTTTTGGGTGCAGTGTTTTTACTCGCCCCCCAAGTATTGAAGGATAATCTGTTATCGTCTCTACTTTAACTGCTTCAAAACCTTTTTCAGTAATAAATTTCCATGTACCACCTGTAGAATATATTTTAATATCTAATGAATCAAGTTTTTTTAATATCTTTTCGAGATTGTGTTTATTAAATACCGAAATTAGCGCTGATTTTACTTTTTTCACAACGATATGATTTTAAAATGTTTATTTACACCTTTTGATTAAAAATTTGAATTTGCAAAATACAAGTAATTAATGAAAAATTGGCGTAACTTTGAAAATATATTTTCGCAAATATGTGAACTCCTTTTTTTATAATAAGAATATTTAAATGAAACGTTTAAAACTGTTTTTAGAAAGTTTAAATTTTGCTGTTAAATCTTTAGCTGTTAATAAAATCAGAACAATACTCTCTTTAATGGGAATAACCATAGGTATTTTTTCAATTATTTCTGTTTTTACTTTATTTGACAGCCTTCGCTCTAATATTACCTCCGAAATAAATAGTCTTGGCAGTAACGTTTTATTTATTCAGAAATGGCCATGGGCTATGGGAGGAAACTATCCCTGGTGGAAATATTATCAACGTCCGCAACCAAAACCAAAAGAGGTAAACGAACTACTGAAAAGAAGCTATACTATTGAACAGGCTGCATTTATGTTTGGAATAAAACGTAATGTATATTACCATGACAATTCTATGGAGAACATTAACATAATGGCGGTTTCCTATCCCTATAATCAGATAATGACATTAAACCTTCAAGCAGGAAGATATTTCACACAAATTGAAAGCAAAAGCGGGAAAAGTCTGGCTATAATCGGATCAAAAGTTGCTTCTAACTTATTTGGGAAACAAGATCCCATTGGTAAAAAAATTAAGGCTTTTGGAAGAAAGCTTACTGTAATAGGAGTTATAAAAAAGAAAGGGTCTTCAATTTTCGGAAACCAAACTGATAATGAGGTATTAGTACCTCTAAATTTTGCCTTAAGCCTCGTGAACATTAATAAAATTAACACCACAATAATTGTCAAAGTTAAACCTAACATATCTCTTGCTGGTGCAAAATCTGAGATAACAGGAATTATGCGTTCAATAAGAAGTATTCGTCCCGGCGCAGCAAATAATTTTGCCATTAACCAAACAGATATTATTACTAAAGGTATGGATTCTCTTTTCGCCATACTTTCAATAGTAGGCTGGATAATTGGTGGCTTTTCGTTGTTGGTAGGCGGCTTTGGCATTGCTAATATTATGTTTGTTTCAGTAAAAGAACGAACCAATCAAATAGGAATACAAAAAGCTTTAGGAGCTAAAAAATACTTTATTTTAAATCAGTTTTTGTTTGAAGCTATTTTTCTTGCTGTTTTAGGCGGAATAATTGGACTTTTAATAGTTTTTATTTTAACTATTATTGCCTCTCCAATTATTGGCTTTCCTTTAACACTTACGGTTGGCAACATAATATTAGGTATTTCCGTGTCAGGTTTTATAGGGTTAATAGCCGGACTTATACCTGCATGGAGTGCTGCAAATTTAGACCCTGTAGAAGCTATGAGAACTACTTTTTAGGAATAATAAATTCTTTTAAATCTGATTTTAATATCGAATTTATTTCTTCTGAATTTTCACTTTCTGAAGATAAAAAAAGCATTCCGAAAAATGGAAAAGTATGAAAATCTACTTTTCTAAGTTCCCAAACCTTTTCAAAACCGGAAACAAGCTTTTTATAATTAAACGCTTCTATATTATCAGAATCTATTCCTGAATTATTATCTAAAACAATAATACAATATGCTTTTTCATCAGTTTTTTTCAGAATAGAATCCCAATCAGGAATGCTTTGCTTAAAAAAATATTCATATACATTTATTCCGTATGCATACCATGCCAAATCGGGAGAAGAACACCAACCGCCAAATCGCAATGGATTTATTTCAATGGGTAGTACTTTCCCATATTCATCCATTCGTAACTCTACATGCATAGGAAATGATTTTAGCCCCGCATTTTGATTCAACATTCCCAAAAATTTATTTACCGGAGAAAGAAATTCCTTAATTACCTTTTTGGAGGTAAAATATAACCTGTCGTTAACATCATCTTCGCTAGAAAAAACATGCTGCATTATATTTAAAACAACAGGTTTCCCCTCCATGTTAAAGTAACAATCAACAGCAACTTCTTCTCCTTTTATTTCTTGTTCGATAATAAATTCAGTATCATTATATACTTCATCAGGGTAAATTTTTTGACTTGTAATTACTTCTTCATTTAGTTTCTTTAATACTTCCGGCCAATCGTTTAAACTATTTACCTTATAAACTCCCATACTGAAAAAGCCTACTACAGGCTTTATAATAAACGGAAAGGGAAAAGAAGTAATGTTTAAATTGTTTAATTCTTCAAATGTTACCGCTCGAAAAAAATAATCAGGATAATAATTTTGTAGTAATTTCCGAAAGGCAAATTTGTTTTTAAATAATCTTATATTCTTTGCTAAATTGCTATAAAACAAATTTTTTTCAATCCAGCCAATGGAATTTTCAGAATTGGTATATAACATATCGCTTCCTGTTTTCAACCTTTCAACAGCTTCCTTTTCAGGGATAAATACCTGTTCACCGGAAGGTATCAGCCCGACAGATTCTGAAGTTTTAACAACAGGAATTTTATTTTTTATTATTGTTTTAATAAGGAAGTCGGAAACATACGGTTTATCAAGAAGAATCATTTATTTTTTTCACAAATGTAAAATAGAATTTTAGAATTGAAACTATAAAATAAAAAACCAAAAACATCAAATAAAATTTTATATTTAATTTTCAAAATATTTAACTAAATTTACTCCCTGAAAAGTTTTATAACGTTTTCTGTATTATGAATTTATTTTAATAACAGATAATATAACTTTTTCAGAATTTTTAAAACAATTACCATGAAACACTTTATATTTTTATTTTCCATTGTTAGCTATTTATTTTTTACTACCGGTTTAGCTTATGGGCAAAGTCAATCTTTTACATATAAAACAAAAGGAAAAAAGCTTTTAAAAATAAACGCAACATTATGCGATAAAAACGGAAATACATCATTTAATACAGAAACATTTATTCAAAATCCTGATATTTATTTTTTATTATCTACTAATCCTGAAGACAAAAAAAACATTTTAAGAATTTCAGATGTAGATAGATATATTAAACCTATTAGATTAAAACAAAATAATAAGTTTATCAATCAAAATATGGAACCCATAAAAAAAATGGCAAACGGTAAAGAACTGTCTTCTGTTATAATTGGGTTTAGTAAAAAAGATTTTGTTTTTTATAAGAAGTTTTTTCTTGTCACATCATACGGAGAGTCGAAGGAAATGAAACTACCGGAGGTTTATTGGCCTGAATATAAAAAATACAGTACGATATATAATTCAGGAAAAAAATACTTTGATGAAAAACAATACTTAAAAGCGTTCAAATCTTTTTATTCAATATGGCAAGGGGCACAATCTGAAAAAATAATTACTTATTTCTCTTTTTATAAAAATGCCATTGAACTAACAAAAAAAAGCATACAAGCCAAAGGAGAGTTTATAGATAAACTATACAGGGCATTAAAAGAATCTTCTGAAAATAAAATAACAAAAGAATGGTTCGGTAAATGCGATTCCGTTAAACAGGTAATTAATTTTATTCTTCCCAATTATAAAAATATATTTAAAAGTAACTTTCCGGATATTAATGGGTTAAAAATTTATATATCAAATGTTCAACAAGAAGTAAACAAATTATGTGCAGAAAAGAAAAAGGTATATAATCAACAAATATTATCTTTTCTGGAAACAGGTAATTTAACAGATTATAAATTTTCTTTATATATCGACTTGCTTTCCCGTATACTTTCTTATACTGATTCTTTGGTAAATATTAAAGAAGCTCCCTATTACCGGATTTCACACCTGAAATATTTTCCAAAAAAAGAACAGGAATTAAAAAGTACCGGATGGTTTAATAACTTTAATGAAATAGTACAGGTATTAAACACAATAATTAAAGAAGACAATGTAATAATTCCTGCCGGAGCTATGGAAAATTTAAACCGTCAGGATAGTCTGCAACATCAACCTTATTACAAAATATTTAAAGCTTTTTCCTATTTACCTGACAATCTGGAAGAATTTATAAATACATTAAATGAGGCCAGCATTAGTTTAACGGATATAAAATGGTTAAACAAACTTGAACTTTGGAATTTTTCAGCTCAGTTTAAAAAACTAGACGTTGATTCGCGTTATTATCATGAAATTAATAATGGATTAAAACAAATTAAACATCAGGAATGGGAAAAGGCGACACAAACATTTAATGTAATAAAGCGCCAGGCAAATCAATTGGCAATACCATGGTTTTATTCAGG
>WGGC01000075.1 GCA_015491905.1 Bacteroidales bacterium
ACTGTTCCATCAGCAAAAAATACTTCATCGCCCTTATTTAGTTGATCTATCAATTCAGGATAAGTAATGCCAAAAGCCTCACCATAGCTTTGTTTTGTCATAAACAGGTAATCACCCTTTTTAACTTCATGACTACCTTGCATACCTTTTATTCTGATTTTTGGGCCACAAATATCCTGCATAACAGCAATGTCTTTTCCTGCTTTATCTGCCGCTTTTCTTATACGGTTGTAGCTTGCAAGATGACTTTCATGAGTTCCATATGAAAAATTCAAACGAAATACGTTAACTCCAGCCTGTATTAGCTTTTCAATATTTGAAAGGGAATCTGTTGCAGGGCCAAGAGTAGCTACAATTTTAACTTTGCGAGACATTTTTTATAATTTTTTATTTTACACTTTTAATATTAAACAATACAAAGATACTTTTAATATTAGTTTTATGTAAAAAATTATAATGCGCCTTCATCATATGCTTTTTCTCCAAGTATGGCTATGTCTAAGCCTTCTTCTTCTTCTTCAAGGCTTACTTTTACAGGTGTAATTTTATTAATTATTGCCAATAAAACATAGGTGAAAATAAAAGCATAAGCTGCACCACCTATGACAGCTGCAGTTTCTTTTAAAAAGAAAGATACATTTCCTTCAATTAATCCACTTTGTCCGTTTATAGCCCCGGATGCAAAAACACCAAGTAATATCATTCCGGTAACGCCCCCCATTCCGTGGACTCCCCAAACATCCAAAGCATCATCCCAGCCAAGTTTAGTTTTAAGTCGAACAGCCAAATAAGCCACAACAGAAGCTGTAATTCCAATAATAATTGCTGCCCATAATGGCACAAATCCGGCTGCAGGTGTAATTGTCGCTAATCCTGCCACAGCCCCGGTAAGGAGTCCTACAAATTTGGGCTTTCCAACATGTATCCATTCCATTATTAACCAGGTAACAGCTGCAAATGAAGCGGCAACATCAGTGTTAAGAAAGGCAAGAGTTGTAATGTCATTTACTTTTAATTCACTTCCGGCATTAAATCCATACCAACCAAACCATAATAAACCTGTTCCAATAGCTACGAGTGGAACACTATTTGGTGGTGATTGTCTGTCTTCTCTTTTACCAACATAAAAAACTGATGCAAGTGCGGCAAATCCTGCAATGGCATGAACAACCAAACCTCCGGCGAAATCTTTAACTCCCCAATCTGCCAGTAATCCACCACCCCATACCATATGTACAAAAGGATAATAAACGAAAATTTGCCATCCTATTAAAAACCATAAATATGCTTTAAAGGTTACTCTATTTATAAAAGCTCCTGTAATTAAAGCGGGAGTTATAATAGCAAACATCATTTGGTATGCAACAAAAATAAAAGTTGGATACTGGTCACTTCCTCCTTTAAATGCTTCTGAAAAAGGAATTCCACTTAGAAATAGTGCATCAAAATTACCTATTACGCTACCATGACCTCCACTAAAGCATAGTGAATATCCAAATGCAATCCAAAGTACAGTTGTTATTCCCATTGATGCAAAAGTCTGCATCATAATGCCTAAAATATTTCGCTTACTTGCCAATCCTCCATAAAAAAATGCCAGTCCGGGAGTCATTAACATCACCAAACTGGTTGAAAGAATCATAAATGCGGTTGTACCTGTGTTAAACATATTTATAAAGTTAAATTATTATTTTATTTTACCTGTTCTTTTAGCATTGTTATGAACAGTAGTTTATTTTTCAAATGTAAAAATAATTCTTATATAATACTTTAATATCCTTTCTTAACTTCACTACGTAATTGTGGAAGATGTAATACGGGATTCTCGTAAATTATTTTTTATAGAGCAATAAAATTATTTTTTTACTTATTAATACTTATTAATTTTGAATTATAGAATTTTTATTTTTCAAACAGAATTACTTTTTATTTATGTTACTAAAAGTTGATAATAATTTCGATATACTGTCACTGAAAAAATTTGATCGCATTGTTTCTCTTGTGCCCTCCTTAACAGAAACGATTGCCGACTTAAAAGGCGCAGGACAATTAGTTGGGGTAACAAGGTTTTGTAAATATCCCCCTGATGTTTGTATAGAAAAGACTGATATTGGTGGAACAAAATCGATTAAGTTTAACAAGATTAATAAATTAAATCCTGATATAATCTTAGCTGTAAAGGAAGAAAATAACAGAAAAGAAATTATAGCTCTTTCCGAAAATTATAAGGTTTTATTGTTTGATATTTTGTCGTTAAAGGATGTCATTACAATGATTAAAGTTTTGGGTAGAATTGTTGATAATTACGGAGGAGCCGAACAAATAATCAAAAAGTTAAATCGAAAGTTTAGTTACCTTCACACAGCAACTTTAAACTCTGCTATTTATTTAATTTGGAAAACCCCATGGATGGCTGCCGGAAAAAAATCCTTTATTAATGAAATGATGAGATATGCCGGCTTTGAAAATATTATTCAGGGACGTTATCCTGAAGTTGAAAATAATGATTTTAAAAATGCTGAGTTTATTTTATTATCATCAGAACCTTTTCCTTTTAATGAAAAGCATCAAAATGAGCTGAGATCTTTATATCCTGACAAAAAAGTAATTATTGTTGATGGTGAAATGTTTAGTTGGTACGGGACTCATTTGTTAAAAGCTCCTGATTATTTTAAATCAATAAAAAGAAGCCGTCTCAATAATTAAATTGGGGCGGTTTTTTTATTTTTTATTGATGACGATAATTTTTCGGTAAGTTTAATTTCAGGCATAAAGTTACCCTTTCTTAGGCACTTTTCTTTCTTAAATTGTGGGCTAATGCGTGTAATCCGAA
>WGGC01000076.1 GCA_015491905.1 Bacteroidales bacterium
TGTAAGGGTTTGGTCTGAAACACCAGTACATCAGGGCGGGTATAGGCAAACCTCTGATCCTCATTCATATAAGGACGATAATACATTTGGCGGGAGTCAATAAACTTTGCGGTATAAGGAACCGGTTTTAATGGATTTGCAATATACTCATCATATTGTACTTTTTTAGAAGCAGGGCTGTGAAAGGACAGTCTTTCGTCTGCGGCAAGAAAAAGCTTTTCCTTTTTTGCGTTTTGCGGAGGCCATTGCTGAAAAGAATACCAATGCAGGCTGCCGGTATTGAACATTCGCGCCCGCTCCTGATTAAAATTACCTTTTCCTTTGAGATAATATTTGAAAAAAGGAAGTTGAATTTGTTTTCGAAAATATTCACCTGTAGGGGAGCCGAAAGATAAATCTCCCAAACGGTCGCCATTAAAACGCGCCCACCATCCATGCGGCCATGGCCCCATTACAAAGTAATTTGTTGCTCCCGGGTTTTTATTGTAAATACTTTTAAAGGTATGTATGGTACCGTAAAGATCTTCGCTGTCGTACCAGCCTCCAACAACCATTACAACCGGTTTTATATTTTTAAAATGAGGAAGTGTATTTCGTTTTTTCCAAAATTCATCATAGTTGGGGTGTGCTTTTACTTTCTCCCAAAATGCTATTTTCTTATGAAAATATTTTTTATCTATTTGTGATAATGGTTCTAACCTTCGAAAGAAAGTATATGCATCAGGCGAAGGATATGCGGGCCGTGGAGGCCAACGTGTAGTAAGGCTGTCCCTTTTTACGCCAAAAACAGAAAAGAAATCGAAAAACATTTGCAGTGAAAGGGCTCCATGATGATGCATATCGTCATCGATAAACCAATTGGCAATAGGTGCCTGCGGCGATACAGCCTTTAATGCCGGATGTGCATCTATACATGCCATGGCAGCATAAAATCCGGGATATGAAATTCCATACATTCCGGCTTTACCATTGTTATTTTTTATGTTTTTTATAAGCCAGTCCACAGTATCAAAGGCATCGCTGCTTTCATCAATTTGTTTGCCTTTTTTATGCGGAATATATGGACGCATATTAACAAATTTACCTTGCGACATAAACCGTCCGCGCACATCTTGAAATACAAAAATAAATTTTTCTTTTGCCAGTTCTTTGGGTAATGAACGGTATTTGCCGGGGCCGTAAGGGGCGCATGAGTATGGAGTCCGCCATATCAGTAACGGATAGGTTTGGGTTGTATCACGTGGAGAATATACTACAGTGTATAGTAATTTACCATCACGCATTGGAATCCGGTATTCTGCTTTTGTATAATTTTCTTTTACGGTAAACGACTGTTGGGAAAATCCTGTCCCCGGTAAAAAAATAGTCGTTAATATGAATAATAAAATAATCTGATAGTAGGTTTGCTTTTTTACCATGACTTGAATATGTTTAATTACTGTATGTTGTATCTTTTACAGCCGGTGTTATTAGGGGATATAACACCGCATTTACAGATAAACGTCAGGTGCAAATTTAAAAAGTTTAAACATCAATGCAACTTTTTATATATGTGAAAGAAAAAACAAGCTTTATTTTCTTGCCTTCCGGAGATAAATTAATTACCAAAACACTTTATCAGTCACCGGTTGATTTATGAAATGCCAGGCGGGTTCCGCCATTTCCAATCCATTTATGTTGTTCAAAAGCAAACCGTACTCCGTCTTCATAATCATCAAAATTTTTAGCTTTTTTTATTTTACCAAAAACCTTAACAGGATTGTCAAACGACAATGAAAGATAAGACCAAAACTCTTTCATAACATTAATAGCCACCGGCTTATCATTCATTTTCTGCCTGTAAGCATAATACAAATCATCAACATAACGGCGGATTATGAGGACTTCATTATCATCAATATTTTTTTCTTTAATCCTCATGGGTAAAAACGGATCTGCCAGAAGTCCGCGCCCAAGCATCCAAATATTAACACCGGGAAACCGTTTTTGTATGTCTGAAAAATTTTCTTTAGAGAAAATATCTCCGTTGTAACACGTTTTAATATCCGAAAGCTTTACTATATCAGCAAAAGCATTAAGGTTTACCTCTCCTTTATACATTTGAACTCCCAAACGGCTATGAACAATTAATTCAGTTAAAGGGTATTTATTAAATATTGGTAATAACCGGAAAATTTCATCAGGAGAATGATACCCTAATCTGCATTTTACCGAAAGCTGCAGAGGCAATGCCGGCATAAGTTTTTCAAGTATTGAATCTATTTTTTCTGCATGCGGCAACAATCCCGATCCTCTTTGTTTGTTGGCAACCCGCGGAAAAGGACATCCCAGGTTCCAGTTTATTTCTTTAAAGCCCAAATCACTGCAAAAGGTGGCAAACAGCTTCATCTCGTCTGCATTTTTACTCAAAACCTGTGGAATTACATTAACACCATTATGACTTGTTTTCGAAAGGGCCGTTTTTTTTGTTCGTAATGTCTTGGCTTTATCTATCTGAGTATAAAAAGGGGTAAACAGCTTGCTGATGCCGGTAAAATGGCGTGTATAAACCTCACGGAACACATCGGTGGTAATTCCCTGGAAAGGCGCCATATATAACATGTTTTCCATTTAAAAGAGGTGTAATATTTATTCCATTCCTATTGCTACAAA
>WGGC01000077.1 GCA_015491905.1 Bacteroidales bacterium
AAAAGCTTACCTTTGTTGCGAAAATTATCGCAACGAAAAATATCGCAATGACTAAACCCAACCCATTTAAATTCGGAAGTGTAGTTGACGAACCCTATTTCACTAACAGGGTAGAAGAATTGCAGCAAATTAAAAATTTGTTGCAGAGTAAAAATCATCTCATACTCATTAGCCCGCGCCGCTATGGAAAAACCAGCCTCATATTAAAAGTGGTGAAAACACTGGAAAGGCCTTATATCTTTCTTGACCTACAGTTAGTTACCGATGTGGCCGATTTTGCCACCCAGCTTCTGAAACGGCTTTACAGAATTTATCCGGTAGAGCGGATAAAACAGTTTATCAAAAATTTCCGTATTGTCCCTACGCTGAACATTAATCCGGTAACCAATGAAATAGAGATAAGCTTTCAACCGGTTAAGGCGGCCATGCCACTTTTGGAAGATGTTTTTAACCTGATTGAGAAATTGGGAACAAATGCTAAAACACCAGTGATTGTTTTGGATGAATTTCAGGATATATTCCGTATTGAGAAAGGCCTGGACAGACAACTTCGTGCCATTATACAGCATCATAAAAATGTTAATTATGCTTTTCTCGGCAGTATGGAATCCATGATGCACGATATCTTTGAAAAGAAAAATTCAGCCTTTTACCATTTTGGGTAACTTATTACCCTTGGCAAAATTCCTTATGATGATTTTTACAATTATCTTATAAAAGGATTTTCCCGAAGGTGTCAAAACGAAAACAGACTGAGCAAAGGTATTTTGAAATTTACTAACGGACATCCCTATTACACACAACAACTTGCTTTTACCGTTTGGGATATCTGTGATAACAAGTTAAGTCCTGAAAAAATAATAGACAATGCGGTTGCACGCCTGATCCGTATCCACGATATAGATTACGAGCGGCTGTGGCAAACACAAAACCAGACGGATAAAAAAGTACTGATAGCACTGTCTGAAACAAAACGTAATATTTTATCCGGGCCGGTTATCAGTAAATATGGATTACCGGCACCGAGCACCGTTTTTAGTTGCCTGAAGCGTCTGATGGGTCAGGGATATGTGATAAAAACAGACTCTCTTTACGAACTTGATGATCCGTTCTTCGCCCAATGGATAAAACGAAGAAGAGAAGATTAGCAAAGGAAAATGAAAAATTAAAAATGAAAAACGAAGAATGAAAAATGGCGAAAGAAAACATTCTGAAAACAAAAAGTTTTGCTTTTGCTTTGGGAAGGCTAAAGTAGAAAGGCTAAAGGCTAAAGGCTAAAGTAGAAAGTAGGAAGAATGGAAAATGATTTATCAAACAGGTTGTTGAAATTTACCATAGATACTATATTATTTTTGAGAAAAGTTAAAAATAATGAGGAATCTCTGATTATTAAAAGGCAATTGATAAAGTCTTCCACTTCTTCCGGAGCGAATTACTCGCCCTGTCAAATTGAATCAAATTATGGGTGATTTCTATTTTGTTTATGTATTATTGAGCCAAAAAGATAATAAGTACTATGTTGGTTATACTTCTAATTTGATTCAACGAATAAATCAACATAACAAGGGATTGGTACAATCAACTAAACATAGGAGACCTTTAAAGCTACTGTATTATGAAGCCTGTTTATCTCAAAAAGATGCTTTACATCGTGAGAAGTACTTAAAGACATATTACGGGAAAATGTTTTTAAAAAACAGGTTAAAGTTTTATTTTAGAAATGATGATTAAAATGTTATCCAGACTTATTCGTATTTGACAGGGAGATGAAGCTCAGGGAGGCTCCAGTAAAGCTGATTTTACAAATAAGGTAAGGATTTCATTAAAAGAAATGCGCGAGTCAAATTATTGGTTAAAAATAATTAACGGAACTTTAACCCAAAATGAATTAACACAGGAATGTCATAAACTTATAAAAGAATCACAAGAGCTGAAAAATATTTTAGGATCCATTTGTTCAAAAACCCAACGAAAATAATTTCATAGGCTACTTTAGCCTTTGTACTTTAGCCTTTAGCCTTTAGCCTTTAGCCTTTACACTTTAAACTTTAGCCTTTAGCCTTACTTTACTCTCAAAACAGGGAACTAACAAGTATGTTAGCAGCTTCAATAAAAACCACCAAAAACTCATTAC
>WGGC01000078.1 GCA_015491905.1 Bacteroidales bacterium
ATATTGAGCAAAAACTTACATTTTAAAAACACCTATAATAAAACAACTATCAATCTGAACAATATACCTAAAGGCATTTATATCATGCGTTTTACTGACTATAAAACCAAAATAAGTATTACACAAAAATTATTAAAGAGATAAATTAAAAAACCCGGCTGAAAAATCAGCCGGGTTTTTTTTAAAAGAGCTCTTTTTTATTAAAAATTAGTCTTCTTGTTCTTTTTGAGATTCTTCGTATTCTTTTAGCAGTTTATCCTGAACATCTGTTGGAACCTGCTGGTACTGATCAAATTTCATAGTAAAAACACCTCTTCCCGATGTTAGAGAACTCAGAGTGGTAGCATATCTGGCTATTTCGGCACCTGGAACTTTAGCCCTAATAATTTGATTTTTTCCTTTGCTATCCATTCCCATTATCATACCTCTTCTTCCTTGTAAATCTGTCATTACAGAACCCATCATATCTTCAGGTACCATTATTTCAATATCATAAATTGGTTCCATAATTTTTGGGCCGGCAGATTTAAATGCGGCACTAAATGCGTTACGTCCTGCCAGTTTAAATGAAATCTCATTTGAGTCAACAGGATGCATCTTACCATCATAAACATAAACTACAATATCTCTGGCATAAGAACCTGTTAAAGGCCCTTCATTCATACGTTCCATAATACCTTTTAAAATGGCCGGCATAAAACGGGAATCAATAGCACCACCAACAATACAATTATGAAAAATCAATTTTCCACCCCATGGTAAATCGTGTTCTTCTGTTCCCCTAACAGGGAAGTCTGTTGGTTTGGCATAATTTTCCTCAAATGGTTGAATACGAAGATGAACTTCTCCAAACTGCCCGGCACCACCAGATTGTTTTTTATGTCTGTAACTGGCATCTGCAATCTTCGTAATTGTTTCCCTGTAAGGTACTTTTGGAGTAAATGTTTCTACTTCTACACCATTTGCTTTAGTTAAATACCATTTTACAGTATTAATATGAAATTCTCCCTGACTTTTTATAAGTTGCTGTTTAAGTTCACGAGAAAATTCAATTCCTAAAGTAGGGTCTGTTTTATGCATTTCATTTAGTAGAGCACCTAACTTTTCATCATCAGAAGAGTTAACAGGTTTAATAGCAACAATATATATAGGGTCAGGAATATCAAGAGGTTTAAAACCTTTATCTACAATAGATGCATCCATTAATGTATCACTGGTTCTTACATCTTTCAGCTTAATTGTCGTAACAATATCTCCTGCTACTGCCTTTTCAACCTTTTCTCTGTTTTTTCCGTTTAGAACAAAAAGCTGTGTAATTCTTTCTTTATTTTCGGTTCTGGCATTAATCAAATCCATTCCTTCAGATATTTCTCCGCCATAAACCTTAAAATAAGAAACCTCACCCAAATGCTGTTCAATTGAAGTTTTAAACACAAACAGAGCAGGTTTTTCCTCAACAGAACAATGAAACTCCTGTCCATCAACAGTTTTCACCGGTGGCATATCAGCGGGAGAAGGACATGATTTTGAGAGAAAGTCAAGAATACGAGACACCCCAATACCATGTTTTGCAGATAAGACCATAACAGGAAATATTGTTCTGGTAATTAACCCTAATCGTAACCCTTCACGCATTTCCTCAATAGAAAGAGTATCATTTTCAAAATATTTTTCCATAAGGGCTTCATCTCCCTCGGCAGCATTTTCAATAAGTTTAAGGTGCAATTCATTGGCACGATCCAGTTCTTCGGCAGGAATGTCAGAAATTTCAGGCTCTCCTCCCCCATCATTATATTTTAACTGCTTCATTAAAACCAAATCAATAATAGTATTAAACCCTTCTCCAGGGTTAACAGGATATTGAACAACTGTAACCTTATCGCCAAAATAAGCTTTTAAAGAATTAATTGAATCATTAAAATTTACCATATGGTGATCCAGCTGATTAATCGCAAAAACCACAGGTGAATTAGCAATAACTGTTCTTCTCCAGGCAGTTTCGGTCGTAGCTTCAACCCCAGATTGTCCGTTAATTAAAAGTAAAGCTGTATCAGCTACACGCAAAGCAGCAATAGTTTCTCCAACATAATCAGCAAAACCGGGGACATCAATAAGATTGATTTTTTTATCATCATAAAAAGTATGTAAAAGAGAAGAATGAACAGAATGCTCTCTCTCTTGTTCGATAGGGCGATAGTCTGAAACCGTATTTTTATCTTCAACAGAACCTTTTCTGTTAATTAACTTTGCTTCAAACAACATGGATTCCGCTAATGTAGTTTTCCCCGATTTAGCGCCGCCAATCAGCGCAACATTTCTAATTTCTTTAGTTTTGTATACTTTCATATCCTAAATTTTATATCATTAAATAAAAGCGAAAATTAAACTCTGAATACAATAGTAAGCCTTTTCCGCAAACGTTATAAAAAAATCTCACGAAAGTGAGAGGCACAAATGTAGCAAAAAAGAGTAATTAAAAAAAAGCCATTTTTTATTTAGAAGGATTACAAACCCTATTTATATTTTAATGATTTTTATTATGGCTATTAAACTAAAGTTAATAAATGTTTGAACCAAAAAGTTATATAAATTAATTATTTCTAAATTGAAAATATTGACATAAACCAATATTTTTCATATATTTGTAAGATAATGTATTATAATAAATAATTGTTTTTTATCCAAAAGTGGAAAATTTTTATCAATTTTAGAAAATTATTTTATATACATATAATGGGTAAACGATTATATTTTTTTGAAAATCAGGTTTTTATATAAAAAAATTAATTTCGGAACGAAATTTGTTTATTATAGGCTGATATTTTAAATATGTTTTTTATTAAGAGAACTTAAATGAAAAAAATTTATACAAATAAATTATTTTTAATTTTTTTGCTGTTTTTAATACCTTTTTTAAATACAGATATTCAGGGTCAAATTAAATATTCAGCAAAAAATTCATTTATAAAAGAGAATATAAATACTCCCCATATTCATATTACTCTTCCTGTTAAATTGCACAAAGAAATAAATTTAACATTTGCCAATAATACTTTATCGAAACATCTTAAAGGAACTTTGCCGGAAACAAAAATAGATACTGTTATTGTTTCATCAAATTATAGTAATCAGAAAAAATATATTTATGAATATTCCCCATCAAACCGACAAATTCAATCTATATTAAAAATTAAAATAAATGGTAAGTGGGAAAACACAACAAAAGATACTATAATTTTAGATACCAACAATAATCCAATTCGCCATATTTGGAAAAATTGGGCCAATCAAAAATGGGAAAATTCTTCCCGGAATATTTCCACATATGGAATTAATAACACTTTAATAAGTAGTAAAAATCAAAATTGGCAAAATAACAAATGGGTTAATTCTGATAGTAGTATATATCAATACAATCAAAATAGTAAGGCTGTTTCTTTTTATTACTTAAAATGGGAAAATGGTAGCTGGGTAAATCGATTTTTTGAAATCTATGTTTATAATTCTACCGGATTGTTGGAATCTGCATACCAACAAGTATGGAAAAACAACAAATGGGTAAATAATATTAAATATGATTATACTTATGATACAAATGGAGATGTAATTTCTGTAATATTGTCCAAAGGAAAAGACATCGAGTGGGAAAATAATTATAAAGAAACCTACACTTATAATGATAAAAGAAAATTAACTTCCTATATTGGTTTTAACTGGGCAACCAATGCTTGGGCAAAAAGCACTAAATATGACTATACATATAATAATCAGGACTTTCTGGTTAATGCTACAGGAACCATCTACAAAAACAGCAAATGGGAAAATAAAGAAAAAGCAACATTTACTCATGATACATATGGAGGGGTTGAATCAAAATTAGTACAAATCTGGAAAAGTACCAAATGGGCTGATACAACGCTTTTTCAATATTCATACGATAAAAAAGGAGATGTTATAAGAGGAGATGTATATAATAATCAATATTCAAACTGGCAACAAAACCTTGATAATGTTCTTGAAGTGAGTTATAACTACAACACAAACAATAAATATTATTCAGGCTTTCATGTAGAGGCTTCTTATTCAACTCAGGTAACAACTGATGTTTTGCCAATAGAAACCCCTAAAATTTCAAATTTCAAATGTTTGCCAAATCCGGTTATTAATGAAACCGTCGTTAAAATAGGATTAATAAAAAATTCGGAATTATCATTAATATTATATGATTTTACAGGAAAAAAACTGAAAACATTATTTGATGGCAAGCTTTTAAAAGGAGAAAATAAATTAAGCTTTAATCTTGGGGACTTACCCAAGGGTATTTATTTTCTTAATCTACGATCTAAATTTGATAATAAAAGCATAAAAATATTAAAATTAAATTAAGAAACTTACTAAATCTAAAATAATGAAAAAATATCTTTACTCACCCGGGAAAATGATTTTGATTGCATTATTTTTAATGGTTGCAATGCCATTATTAGCACAAAATCAAACATATAGCATTACTATCGTCCAACCTTATGGAGGAGAGCATTGGGCACGAGGTACCGCACATCTTATTTCATGGACTGACAACTTATCTCAACCGGTTAAAATTTTATTAAGTAGTGATGGAGGTACAACTTACCCAACAACAATATCATCTAGTGAAAGTGGCTCAACGTATACCTGGGATATTCCTTCCAACCAGACTCCATCAAGTTCAACTGTACACTATAAAATTAAAATTGTAAGTACTGTTGACCCATCCATTTCAGCTGAAAGTGGAGAATTTTATATTGATAATGGATTACAAGGAATGTCGATTACAGTTCAACAACCGGATATATCCGGTATTTATTGGGCAAAAGGTGAAACACACCTTATTTCATGGGTAAGCAATAATATGCCGGGAGAAAAGTATGATGTTACATTATTACATTATAATTCTGGAGGGACTATAGACCATTCATATTCTTTAGCAAGTAATATTGACCCCAGTACTTTTTCATGGACTATAAATACAGATTTAA
>WGGC01000079.1 GCA_015491905.1 Bacteroidales bacterium
AATTTATTTGACTTTTAAGTCGCTAAAACTTACGAGTTTCTTATTATCTTCATCCCATAGATGATAACGTGCTGATTTAATTCCGGCACCAAAACTCATTGCTTTTTTGTGGAATATCGGGTTTTCGTTATAGCATTTTTCCAGTTTATAGTTCGGGATTTTAGGACTTAAATGGTGCAGATGATGAAAGCCAATATTACCTGAAAACCATTGAAATATCTTTGGAAGTTTAAGATATGACGAACCCTCCATTGCAATTTCTTTATAATCCCAACTTTGCTGGCGTTCCCATACAACATCGTCAAATTGATGTTGTACATAAAACAACCAAACGCCAAATCCAGAGGCGAAATATATTATAGGAATCTGTATAAGTAAGAATGTTTTAAATCCGATGAGCAATGAAACCAAAGTTATGGCAACTATAATTCCAAGCGTAGTAAGATGGGTGTACCGGTTTATTTTTTTTGGAATATTTTTTTTAGGAAGCCTGTTTAAAACAATAAAAAGAAAAACAGGAGCAATTAAAAATAAAACAACAGGGTTACGGTATAAACGATAGATAAACCGACTGAATGGGGACAGATTTTTATATTCTTCTACAGTAAGTGTCATTACATCTCCAACACCTCTTTTGTCGAGATTACCAACAGTTTGGTGATGAATTTTATGCTGATAGTGCCATTTATGATAAGGCGTGAACGAAAATGCTCCTGTAATGATTCCTATAACATTATTTAATTTTTTTGATTTGAAAAAAGAACCGTGTCCACAATCATGGAAAATAATAAATATCCTGGCAGAAAAACCTGCTGCAAGTATAGAAAGAGCTAACGTTAGCCAGTATGAAACCTGAATACTATAAATCATGGCTACCCATAATGCTATATAAGGAACTATGGAATTTATTATTTGCCACCAGCTTTTTATAGAATCAGGGTAATTATAGTTTCTGATTATTTTTAACCAGTTTGACCATTCGTTTGTTTGTGCAACCATTGATGAAAAGATTATTGAATTTGTATTGTTTTTATAATTTTAGAAAAATGACCATTAACAATTAATAATTGAAAAATGAAAGGCAAAAATATCTCTGAAAATCGGACTTTTTGAATAATAGGTATATCCCCGGTAGTTAAAGGGATGATTATGTATGTTAGGGATGAAAAGTTAACATACAGGTACAAATATTAAACGGCCTTTACAGATTTTAAAAATCAAAAATGCAATTTAGCCGGACATTAAGGTTTGAAATATCCCGGAACCTCCCTGAGTGAATAATTATTAAGTCACATTTACCCTGTGAAATTTTTGGTATTTCACAGGGCAAGGAAAATGATAATAAAATTACGTGCCGGAGTAAAACGGAGCATGGGTGAAGGTAATTTTTATTCTATTCATTATCATAAAATAGAATTACTATAAAACCTGCTAAACAGCATTAGTTTTAATATAATTTACCCGGATGTAAAGAATAATTACAACCCGGAATCAGAAATTAAAATGATATTATCTTAAAGGGGGTAAATAAAGAAAAACACTATCCTTTTTGGATTAGCTTTTTAAACTCATTAATATATTTTTGTGAAACAGGAACCTGAAATTCTATATTGTCAAAAAACAATTTATATCCCTGAGAATTGCCCTGTATTTCTTTTACCTTATGAATATTAATAATATACGTTCTGTGGCATTGAAATATATACTCTATATCATGAATGGTTTCTTCAGCTCTTTTCAATGTGCTTCTAATAATTTGTTTCTTAACTCCCTGGTTACCCGAATAATAAATTTCAATGTAATTATCCGATGATTTAATCAGGATGATATCATCAGGTTTTATGGTGAGTTCGTCTTTTTTATATTCCGATTTAAAATGAATAAGTTTTTCTTTTTGTTGTTTGTTTAGCAGAAGTTGTTCGGTAAGTTCTTGTGCCGACTTTAAATGGGCTTTTAACAGGCGGTTATGATTAACAATGATAATAGCAGAGACAGGTAAAAATCCGAGTAGTATTAATTTTGCCACATCTATAAAACTAATATTGATTACCCCTAGAAGTTTTGTATAAATTATAAAATCACTGGCACTTATGGTTAAAAGTATCCAGATATTCCATATTATTTCACGTTTTATATTCCATTTCCGGCTTTCGAAAATCTTTGGAAAAAGACTGGGCAAAATAATAAGATTAAAACTAAGAACTAAAAAGGTTGACGCTGCAACACCAATTATCAGATAAAAAATTTCTTTGTTGGATAAAGAACGTATGTCAATAGGTTGAAAAAACAGAAGGAATAATAAAACACCCATACTGATAAACAATATCAGTTTGGCATTATATTGTAAATCATCATTGAAAGGATAAGGCTTATTTAAAAATTTAAGCATTTATATAATTTTCTTTTTCCTTTATAAATTAGCAAATCAAAAAAACAGATTCAACTCTTTCAGGCAATAAAACCTGACAAAAATAAGGAATAAAATGAATGATTTATTTTATTCTTGGTTTTAAATGTTTATTGAAAATAACTAAACCTTAATAAAAAAGGCAAAATAAGAATTTTCACCAAAGTCGTTGGCCGGTAGCTTGCAAAAGTTTTAAATGACTGATAGTAATTTGATATAGGTCGGCGGTGTATTTAAGTCGGGCAGTAGAAACTGCAGTTTCATTATCTAACAGAGTAGTATTTGTAATAGAGCCGGATTTATATAATCCTTTTGCCTGATTTAAAGCTGCCTTTGCCAGATTAATTTCAGCCTTTGCACTTTTTGTCTGTAAGAGTTTATTTTTATATTCCAGTAAAGCGGTGTTAACATTTGTCCGGATATTATGTTTAAGGACATTATTATGGTCGTTTAGCGATTGGATTTGGCGGTCAGCGGTAATAAGTTTTGATTTTTTCAGATACCCGTTAAATACCGGAATGGTAGCTGTTATACCTGCTACAAAATTTGGTTTTAGTTTGTATAAAGCATCCGGATAGCCATTTTTCATACCAACATCGCCTTGTAATTTAATAATCGGCATCATGCTTTTAGAAATAATTTGTTTTTGAATATTAAGAGAACGGTGTGCCAATTTAGTAAGTTTAATTTCTTCACGTTGTAAATAGGCAATTTTCACTAACGAATCGGCCGAATAATTTACCGGTGTAGAAGGAAACTCTCCGGAAACAGCAATAGGCTTATTCATAGAAATATTCATCAATGATTTTAAAATTACGGCAGTCTTAGCCCATTGATTTTGCAGGGTAGCTTTTTGGTTTTTCAAGGTAATCATTCTAACTTTTGTATTCAGTGTATCCAAACCTATTGCTGATCCTGTAGCAACCATTTTTTTTGCAATTTGCAAATGAATATTTAAATCATTGATTTGTTTATTCATGACCAGAATACTTTTCTGCAAATAAATAAGAGTGTAATAAATCTGTGCTGTTTGAAATGCCAGTTGATTTTTAATAAGGTTTATTTTTTCTTTTTCAGTTATTTCATTGGACTCTAATAATTTAATCAAATCTTTTCTACGATTAAAATCATATAGAATATAGTTAACACCCAGGTTTCCATTATAATTACTTGCCGGGGCCATGTGAAATTCACCGCCGCCTGGAAAAGGAAGTTTTATAAATGGAACAGGGCCGATACGGTTATACGAAATATTGACAGCAGCATCAGGATAGAAGGAACTGTTTTGTTCATTTGTTTTAGCTTTAGCAATGGCGACTTGCGAGCAGGCTTCTTTAATTAGGGGGTTATTGGAGACTGCTTTTTCAATAGCCTGTTGCAATGTAATGGTTTCAGTATTATTTTGCGCATTAATTTTCCCCGGCATAGTTATCAGTAATACAAATGATACTAAGTAAGGAAGAAAGTCTGCATATTTTAATATTTTGTTTTCCATCTGTATATAATTTTATATTTTTTGTAACAAAAATCTTATCTGTTTAATGATTTCTTACCGGTTTTTAAAAATAATAAGGGAATTACGATTAGAAATGTCAATACTGCACCAATAAGGAAATCGTTATTTATGCCTTGCACAAAAGCTTGTGAAGTCAGGTTTTTTAACAATAACGATTTAGCCTGCAATCCGGCCTCTGCCTGGTTACTTCCTGCTGCCTGCATTGCAAAACGCTCTAATCCTTTAATGGCATTATGGAATGCAGGTGAATTTTGATTAATTTGTTCACCGTATATCTGAGCATGAAACTTCACTCTTTCAGTTAATATTGTTCCCAATGCGGCGATTCCAAAACTACCGCCTATCTGTCTGATAGTATTAAAAACTGCTGATGCCTGAGCAAGTTGGTCTTTGGAAATATTCATTAGTGCTATTGCAGAAAGAGGTGTAAACACCAACCCTATTCCTATACCTCTCAAATACAAAGGAAATAATATTTGTCCTTTGGTGGTCTGCAAGGTAAGGAAACTCAATAGATACAAAGTAAAACCCAGAATAATAATTCCTGCCATTGCAGGGAATTTAGGATTTATTTTATCTGTTAATCTCCCGGCAATAGGAGCAACAAAAGCCTGTAAAATGCCAACGGGAAAAAATAAAAGTCCTGCCTGTAATGCTGTATATCCTAATGAGTTTTGCACATAAATGGGTAATAAAAAAGCATTTCCAAAAAATGCCATTCCGAAGATAAACATTATAAACGTTGCCAACCCGAAATTTCGATTCAACAACAATCTCAGGTTTAAAATAGGATGTTCAATGGTTAACTCTATTATTATAAATAAAACCAGACTAATTGCTGCAATCAGGAAGTTTATTAAAATAAATGGTGAAGTCCACCCTCCGGTATTCCATGCTGAATTTCCTGTAGAAAATGCCAGCAATAATGTTCCAAGTCCTATTGTCATGGTAATAAACCCAGCGACGTCAAATTTCTGGCGGATATGACTTTTATATTCATCCTGAACAACTATTACAGCGACAACACCAACAATTCCTACAGGAACATTGATATCAAAGATGGCATGCCATGAAAAATTATCCACCAGATAACCACCCAGCAGCGGTCCCAACGAAACAGAAGCTGCTGCAGCAATCCCCCAAAAGCCAAGCGCCATACCCCGTTGATTTGGTGGAAATGTTCGTGTAACAATTGCCATGCCCACGGGCATTAAAAATCCAGCTCCTGCTCCCTGGAAGATTCTAAAAATAATTAAAATATTTTCATCCCACGAAAAACTACAAGCCAAAGAACCCGTTGTAAAAAGTATAAGACCTAATATATAAGTTAACTTATACCCAAAGCGGTCTGCAATCCAACCCGATGAGGGCAACACGACAGCAAAAGCAAGCAGATAAGCTGTCATCACCCATTCAATTTGGTCGACACTTACTCCAAATACCGCCATCATTTTTGGGAAAGCCACACTTACGATAGTTGAATCGAGGACAGCCATAAACGTCCCTATCATAACACTTGCAAGTACCAACCATTTATTGGCAGAACCTTCTTCAGCAGGTTCCCATGCAAGGGGCTTATTTTGCTGTAGAGCCATGTTTCTTTATTTTAACTTTTATTTCCACTGACATTCCCGGAAGTAGTTTTCCCTTTGCAGTAGTTTTATTATCGGTCTCGAAAATAGTTAGTCGTATAGGAATCCGTTGTGAAACTTTGGTAAAATTTCCTGAGGCATTGTTGGGTGGAATTAATGAAAACTGAGATGCAGTACTGTTTCCAAACTGATAAATTACACCTTTAAAAGAAGTTTTAGGAAAGGCGTCTACATGAATTTCTGCTGTATCACCTATGTGTATCTTTTGTAAATCTCCCTCCGGCAGCATAGCTGTAACCCACTGCTTATCAGTATTAAAAACAGTAAATATTCCTTGTCCGGGACCTACTACATCTCCGGCTAAAACCCATCGTTTAGCAGCCACCCCCTGCATAGGCGCATATATTTTAGTATAAGAAAGTGTTGTTTTCAAAGTATTCACAGATGACTTTATAACAGGTATCTTTGCCTTTGCAAGTGCCAGCCCTACCTTTGCAGCCTCATAGGCCTTTTGTAAATTTTGATAACTCGCCTTGGGAATAAGTTTTGATAAATATTGTTTTCTTGCGCGTTCAAAATTTATCGTAGCCTGTGAGAGCCTTACTTGTGCAAGTTTAATACCAAGTTGAGCTTCTTTCAAACCGGCAGAAACTTGCTGAATACGTGCAACATAATCACTGGAATCCAAAACAGCAACCAACTCACCTTTTTTTACTTTATCTCCCTGATGAATATAAAGCTTTGTAATCCTTCCCGGTATTTGCGAACTTATTGTCACTTTATATGCATCTACATAGGCATCATCGGTAGTTACATATTCCGAATGATTAATGTACCACCATCCTCCGGCTATAATTATCAGTAAAATTAAAATAGAACCTATAACAATACTGGTGGTTTTCTTTTTTTTTGGTTTCTGAACTTCCTGTTTATTTTCCATTTTACCGATTTTTAGTTTTCAATATTATTTACAATTTTTTGTAATAT
>WGGC01000080.1 GCA_015491905.1 Bacteroidales bacterium
CATTTTTTTTAAATGTATTTATAATTTTATTATACTCGTATGATCCATAACCGTTTTGGGTGTCTACGGCATTTTCTCCCTGTATTTCAACTATTCGTCCATGTAGATAAAACAAATAATTTTGTGCATCTACAGATTTTGAAATGAAAAAGCCAGCTGTCATAAAGATGAAAAAATATAATGTTTTCATGTGTTTATTTTTTAGTTTTTCTTGTGTAAACTCTTTTTGGCTTTTCAACAATGCCTATATTTTTCTTTCCGTCGATTTTTATGATAACAGGTGTCTTAAATCTAATATGTCTAATGAGTTCATTTTCAAAAACAGCAGGTTGTTTATTTAAATAGTCAATATCAAAAAAGCCGTCATTTAAATAGGGGTTTACAGTAAAATACCCTACTCTGAATGATGTTAAATTTTGAAAAAAATGAGTTCCTTGGCTTGGGTCTATTCGATAATCTTTTAATCCGGATTCGACTATAAGCCGGGAAGCAGAAATTTGTGACCATTTTACAGGGATTCCAAGCCAAGGATCAGTGGATCCCCAACGTCCCGGGCCTATAAGAATAAAACCTTTTTTCTTTGCCACGAACTTCTTATTTATTTCACCAATCATATCAGCAATTTCTTGATTTCGTGATGCCTGAAAATTTTCGGGTCTTACATATATTATATCTGTAACAGTATCAATAATTCCATTTCCTAAAGCAGAATAAGAAATTATAATAGATTGGTGATGATTAATTTTTGACATGCTGAGGTGTACGCTTTCCTCTTTACTTGCAATTGGCCTTATTTGAAGTAAATAAAATGTAATTTTTTCATTTTTGGGCCGGTTTAAATCTACCACAAATTCTATTTCTACAGGCTTATCCATTTCTTTTGCCCCCAGATATAATACTTTTTTTAATATTTCTGCCAGGGGAAAAGTGTTGTGCTTTAAAATAGAAGAAAAAGTAATGATTTTTTTACCAGGGTATTGCACACTGTCTCTTATAATGTTATTTTGCATATCAAAGGTACTTGCTATTTTTGATATTGCACCATCTTTTTCAGCTTGCTTAACAGGTAGTTTTATTAAATTGGAACTGTCATTAGTACTTGGTAAAAAATATTCTTCTTTTAAATTAATGGCATAAAAATATTTTTGTGTTTCACGTAAAGCCATTGAAGGGGTTGAGATTTGAATTATTTTATTGGGATAGGCTGGAGAGAAGCGTAAAGAAAATGCACTTCCGTCTACAATGTATTTTCCTAATCCTAAAGCTATGTTGGCAGTTCCATCTTCGGGCTTTTCAGGTGGAATAGGATAATAATCTAAAGATCTGGCAACACCCGACAAAGTTGGATAATAATATTCTCCGTATAAAGTTCCACAAACTTCCTGTAGTATAACAGCCATTTTTTCTTCATCCAGGACATTGGAAGTAGATTGCATATATGCTTTACTCTCTGCGAAAAAAGCTGAGGCATAAACACTTTTAATGGCTGCTGTTATCATAGTTACTTTTTCGTCAATGGTTTTTTCCAGTGTTGGAATCATATATGTATTATAAACACCTGCAAATGGTTGATAATGTGAATCTTCAAGGAGACTTGAAGATCTTACTGCCAAAGGAAGGTTTATCCTTGTTGCTATAACATTCAAATCTTCCAATATGTTTACAGGTAACTGGGCTTCAAGGAAAAATTTTAATATGTCTTCATCAGAATATTCTTCAGATAATGCTATAGGGTACAGGTGATTATTTTCCATAAACTGATCAAAGATATCTGTTCCTAGTACAACGGTTTTGGGAATGGAAATATCTATATCATCATATAATCTGTATAATTTATTTCTACTTATCAGTGTGTCTAAAAATGCTAATCCACGGGCTTTCCCTCCAATTGAACCTTCTCCAATTCTTGATATTGTAAAATATTCATCGAATTGTTCTCTGTTAAATTGCGAAATTACACCTCTGGATTTACTAATTCTAAAATTGCCTATGGCATTAAAAATAAAATACCTTACTTCTCTTATATTGTTAAAATCTTCTGCTGTAAAGTTTTGAAAAAGTTTGGCCAGTGAAAATAATGCCCGGGCTCTAAGCCATTTGGAAAAGTGTTCTTTTTCTATGTGGTAGCGTAAGGATTCTTGAGGTATCTGAAATATTTTCTCTTGTAAATCTTTTAAATTATGAGCTCTGCCCACTTCCTCACCGGTGGCGGGGTTTTTAAAAATAAAGTCGCCAAAGGCAAAATAAGTTTTTATAAATTCTCTTAATTCATAAGTTAGACTAGTGGAATTTTTATCTATAAAACCAACTTTCAACCGTTTTGCTTTTACTTGATTTTTAGTGTCGGAAGATTGTAAAAGCATGGGTAAAAATGGATTTTCTTTTTTAATCCTTTTAAAAAGCCTTATTCCTGCTTCAGGATCTTTTATTCCATTTCGAGAATAACTTATGTCAGAAATAATACCCAGTAAATTATCTTTATATCGTCGAAAAAATTTTAAACCTTCTTCATAATTGGTTGCAAGCATAATTTTTGGTCTTCCTCTTGCCCGTAGCATTTTCTGATGCTCGTTTAATCCTTCTGTAACAAAAGCCCGTGCTTGTTTAAAAAGAATTTTATAAATATTTGGCAGATAACTGGAGTAAAACCGGATATTATCTTCTACTAAAATAATCGCCTGAACCCCAACTTCACGAACATCATGCTCAACATTCATTTTATCCTCTATCAGTTTAATAATTGCTACCAATAAATCTGAATTTCCAAGCCAACTGAAAACATAATCGATAAAACTTAAGTCAATAGTCTCTATTTTTATTCTTACTTCTCTTGAGAAAGGTGATAATGCCACAAATGGAATATCCGGGTAATGTTCTTTGACGGTACGCGCCAGTCTGAAGGTTCCTTTATTATCAAAACTAAGCATTGAAATAACCAGGTCTATTGATTCTTCCCGTAGCATTTTCATGGCTTCCCGTTGTGATGTGGCCTTTATTATCCTTGGAGGATATCTTAAATTTAATGACATATATTCATTAAAGATCTGTTCTTCTATTCTTCCGTCTTCCTCCAGAATAAAGGCATCATACACACTTGTTACCAACAAAACATGATAAATCCTTTTTCTTATTAAAGTACTAAATGATGTTTCATTAAAAAAATATCCTGTTGCTTTTAAATCAATATCTTTAAGGCTCATATAGTTTTACTTTTTACAAAGATAATAAACTTGAAAGGCTTGAAATATCTTGCCAGTAAATATCTTTATGGAAATATAAATAATTAATAAAATATTTGGTTCCCTGAATTGTCAATAAGAAAAATTCTTTCGTTTGTCAAATAATCATGATCCGTTATTAAAAACAGTGCATTTGCAGGTAAAGGAACCACTTTTCCTTTTTTTCTTCCTGTAAAAGAAAACAAAAAATCCCAGTTTCCCTTCCAAAGATAAAGATTGTACTTTATTCCGGGATTTAAATCTAAATTTGGTGATAATTTTTTCAATATAGCCGGTATTTCAATAGAAAAATCAGGAGAAAGATAATGGTAATTTCCATCTTCTGATAAGAAAATAGGATCTCCTAGTCGAAACAAATGATTTTTTTCTTGTTTTACAGGAAGATATATAATATTAGTACCCATCTTCAGAAAGTCTGTTCCTACTGATTTGTGAGGAATACTCCACGATATTGGGTGCCATTCTCCCATATTAAATACTGATAGGTAAGCAAAATCAGTATCGGCATAGTAAGGAAGCAATAATGGGCGGCTAAACGCCGGCTCAGTTATATCTATATAAAAAAATTGCCCCATAAATGGTGGTGTTGGCTCTCCGGGCTTTTTAATAAAATACAAGGAGGTGGCATCCCGGTAAAAAACTCTTCTATAAATTTTCGCTAAACGGCCGGGTTTATAAAGGTTTTTTACCTTCTGCTTAAATTCCAGCCGTAATTCGGAGTTGTCGGGTAAAATTATTGTTGTCCATGCATAGCCAAAGGCAGTATCTGCTAAAAACGGACTATAATCTAACGCTGCTGCAATTCCAAAACTTCGTAATGCTTTTATTTTATATATATTTAAGTCATAGAAATTTCCTTTGTGACTTTTTTCCAACTGGCTTATTGTTTGTACATTAGCCTCTTTATTATAACTGTCGCTATAACTATACTCCTTGTTTATTATATTATTTAATTTAAAAGCTGCTTCAATAATTGACAAACTATCATTGGGGAGAAGGTATTTTCCGTATTTTTTTAGAAAATGATCTCTAAAAGGTTCAACTTGCTCATTGGCACAGCGATATGGGAGAATCCATTTGAAAAATTGATTGTAACTGTACTGCCTCGACCATATATATTTTTTATGGGAATTAAATGATGATTCAATGGTGTTTATTAAAAAAGATGAATTTATATGCTTAGGATCCAGTAAAAAGCTATCAGCCTTATAAGTTAATGGCCCGTATATGCGTTCAACGGAATCCCAACTTCGTTCCATTTGAAAATAATCTTTATAATGATCAGGAGGGAATGAAAATTGTTTGCCCATGCTGTCTTTAACGCTATAAAATGCCGAATAATTACCACGCATGTTTTTAACCAGCCAATACATTGCTTTAAGTTTCATGGAATCTGAAGGGTGATAATAATATGCAATAGCCTGCATTAAATTTGGTTGATTTATACCGGATACGGCAAGTGTTTTTCTAACACCGTCAGGGATACCGTCACGAGTAGATTTTAAGCAAGATTGGACGGTAAAGGAAAGCAATATTATTATTATGAACGATAATTTACGGGTTATTTTCATGGTTTATATAAATAATCAACTTATTTTAATAACTAAAAATATCTTTATGATTTTAAAGATAAAAAAGTTTTTAAAGATAGAAAATAATAAAAATAGAAACAGCGAAAATGGAAGTAATTTTATCTGGAACAGAATTTTGATTTGATATATAGCTCGAATCAACCTGTATAGCAACTTGTTATATTGGTATTTTATTTTTTTATACCTTTATTTAAGGTTATAGGTATTCATATTAAAAATAACCAAAAACAGGATTTTTATAATTATACTATATAAAATAAGAGAAAAAACAATATTAAATTTTCCTAACTGAATTATCAGGTATCCAACCAATGCTCCCATTGGATATTTTAATTTTATACCAACCGTCAACATTGTCCAAAAGCTTTACTTTGGTACCATCATGTATTACAAACAGATCTACAGAGTTAGGGGAAGGAGAACTTTTAACGGAAATGGAAGGTGAAAAAACAATTGCTTCTTTTTGATTGCGAGTATAATAATTCCTTTGTGATGCAAGGCCAAAAACAACAATTGATATGAAAAAAAATATTATACCCAGAAAGAAGCTCCACATACGAGATTTCCGGCTTTGTGCAAGAATAAACCATCCTACAAAAAAAACAAGAATGGCAAAGCTTATGATAAAGATTATCGTCCAGGTATTTGAATTGAATAAATTGTAAAAATAATTCCACCATCTTGTCAGAAAAAAATGAGGGACTTTTTCAATCTTATCAATAATCATTGAATTTGCAATTCCTAAGTTATATTTAATATCAGAATTATTTGGGTCAAGTTTTTTGGCTTTTTCAAAATATAAAATGGCAGATGGTAAATTTTTTGTTCTGAAATAGGCATCTCCAAGGTTATAATATAACTTAGGTGATACCCAACCTTCTTTAATAATGCTGTCGTACAATTGAATTGCTTTCTTATAATGCTGTTTGTCGTAAGCCTGATTTGCTTTGTTCATAAGGGTAGTCACAGTGTTTTGCGCAACTGTTTCGGGCGAAATAGCCATTATCCCCAATATAATTAACAAAGTAATTTTTACAAGCAAATGTTTCATTTTCCTGATTGTTTTAGTTTTTTTATTTTAATGATTTTTCAGCCTGCAAAATAGCATTTAGCGCTTCATTATATATATTTTCCATTTTATCTTTTTTGTCTCCGGGAGCAAAGCGGGCAAACTCAATATTATTTAAAACATCTATAAATCCATTAATAGTATTATCATTTACATTTCTTTCCGAAAGTTTTTCTTTTACTGAATCAATGGATAGGTTTGATTGTTTCAAGTTAAATTTATCTGCAATATATCCCCATAGTGCCTGGGCAATTTCATCATAAAATGCTTTATCATCACCCATACGTTTTACTTTTTGTGCTTTCTGTAGTCTGCTCTTTGCAATTTTAGTTGCTTTCCTGTTTTTAATCAAAGTAACATTGGATTTTCTTTTCTCCATGTTTTTCAATATTATGAGCAAAATAATTAGAAGTAAAACAGGAATTGCCAATAAAATATAAAATAATACAGAACCCCATAAATATTCGTTAGCTTTTACAAAATGATAAGGACCCTCCTGAATATGGTGGATATCTTTACCCAGAAATTTGATGTCCTCCTGGGCGTTTCCTGTAAAAACCTGTGTTCCGGAACCTTTGCCTTTTATAACATGAATTTTATATGGTTTGGTTTTTAAAATATGATATTTTTTGTCAGATGGGTTAAAATAACAAAAAGTAACAGGTTTAATTTCAAAATCTCCGGGATTTCTTGGGATAGCCAGATATTCAAATTTTTTAGTCCCTGAAATACCGTGATTACTTTTTATTGTTTGTGTTGAAATTTTTGGATCATAAGTTTCAAAATCACTGGGAAACTTTACCATGGGCGCATCTATTAATTCAATGTTTCCCGAGCCTGTTATTTTTATGGTATATGTTAAAGCATCATTAGTTGTTAAACTGGTTTTGTCAACAGAATCCTGTAGTTTGAAATTGCCTACCGCTCCGGCAAAACATCCCGGTTTTCCTTCGGTGGGTAACGGTTTAACATTTACTGTAATCGGATTTGACTTTAGTGTCTTGTTTATATTTCTTACATTTTGATTGAAAAAGGAATCGTTAAAGAAATTTTCAAAGGGATCATTACTGTTAGTTCTGTTTTTTATCCTTATTTGAACGGTACATTGCAATTGCATAGGTGCAAGAACCAGCTTTCCTGTTTGCTGTGGAATTAAAGCTACTTTCCGAATGGTGGCAACCACATACTGTTGTCCGTTTATAGTTTCGTTGCTTTGTTTTAATGTGGTGTTATTACCCAACAAATCTTGCGACCAGAACCCTTTAAAAGACGCTACTTTATTAATGCTTAGATTGGAAACCGGTACTTTTGTATATATTCGGTAAGTTACAACAACTTGTTGTCCAAGATAAGGATGGGTGTTATTTATGGATGCCTTAATAAAAACATCTTTATTTAAATTGTTTCTGTCTGTTTTACTTAGCTTAGTGGTTTTAGGATTTTGTGATACGCCGTTTCCTGTTGTTGGATTTGAAGAAGATGTGCCGGCATAAGATGAGGATTTTAGGATATCAATATCCAAAGAGTTGGATTTATATTTTTTTCTTTTTACGGTTATAGTGGCAGGACCAATATGCAAAGTGCCGGGTTTTCCTGCCAACAAAATATAACTAAATGTAATTGTATAAGCCTGACTCATGCGGCCATTAATAAATTGAATGCTTGAACTTGTTGAGGTGTTAGGGCCCGATAGTACTGTTATCCCTGAAAAGTCAGGTGGGGTAAAGTTTTTTGCGTTTGCATTTATAACAAACCGGATGGTAAATTGCTGTCCTGAAACTACCTCCTCCGGACCTCTTAATATAAATTGTACATTCTTATTTGCCGCCCACAATGTTTGTGATGCAAATAAGAATAATACTATGATAAACATTCCGCCTTTTCTCATTTCAGCATTTTATATTTTTATACTAATTCAAAAATAGAATTTATTTTTAATTTTTAGTGTGTAATTCTTAAACTTGTTTTTATTAACGATATTATCTATTAACTTATTTTACCAATTTATAACATTAGGTTTGGCTTTAACGGCCTTTGCTTTTTTCTTTTCAAGCTTTTTCAATGTCTTTTTTTCATTATTCTTTAACGCATCCAACATTCTTTTAGCCTCTTGTTTTGAAATTTGAGGTTTCCGGTTTTGCTTTCCCTGCTTTTGTTGATTTTGATTATTTTTTTGATTCTGATTTTGCTTGTTCTTATTCTGTTTATTTTGATTGTTTTTATTTTGTTTATTCTTGTTTTTCTGATTCTTGTTTTTATTCTTATTTTTGTTCTTATTCTTATTCTTATTCTTATTCTTGTTCTTGTTCTTGTTCTTGTTCTTGTTCTTGTTTTGTTTTTTCTTCTTATTTTTCTTTTGTTGTTGCTTTTTGTTTTTTAGTTTTTTCTTAGCATAAGTGAGGTTATATTTAGCATTAAAATCATTGGGATTAAGTCGTAACGAATGAATATAAGCATTAACAGCTTTTTCATATTTTTTTTGTTTCATTAAGGAATTACCAAAATTATACCATGATTTTGCCTTTAATGTATTGTTTTTACTGTTTTTAATGGTAAGCTGAAAGGCTTTGTCGGCCTCAGGGTAATTTTTTTCTTGATATAATGCATCCCCCAGATTAAATTGTGCTTTTCCGAATTTAGGATTTTTTTCCAATGCTTTCCGGTAAGCAACCTCTGCCTCACTATATTTTTTTTCTTTGTATAGTTTATTCCCTTTACGGGTTAATGTTTTGGCATTTTGCCCGAAAGCTGAGGTTCCGCCAAATAAAAGCCCTGCGACTATTATAAAAAATATTAAGTGAATGTTATGTCTTTTAAACTTTCTCATTTTCCAAAAAAATCTATTTTATTTGTCCATTTGGGTTTTCTTTCAACCAAAAGCAATTCTAATATTAAAAAGAAAATTGCTACAGCCAGGAAATACTGAAAACGATGTTCGTAAGCTGTAAATTGTTTTTCTTCAATTTCATGTTTTTGAATTTTATTTAAGCGCTGTAAAATTTTATCAAGGCCTACACTTGCATTGTTAGCCCTTGCATAAGCACCTTTTCCTGCTGCAGCAATTTCCTGTAACATTTTTTCATTTAGCCGGGTGATAACAATTTTACCTTTTTGATTTTTTAAAAATGTTTTATTGCCATTTTTATTGATAGGTATTGGGGCGCCTCCCGGCAAGCCCATTCCAATGGTAAATACACGTATCCCTTTTGCTGCAGCTGCTTTTGCGGCAGCAATAGCATCACCCTGATGGTTTTCTCCATCAGTAATTACAATTATTGCTTTGTTATGTTTATCATTTTCTCCAAAAGATGCAGCAGCTAAATTTATAGCCGACCCAATTGCTGTTCCCTGGGTGGGAACGATTTTGGTGTCTACTGCTGACAAAAATAATTTTGCAGCCGAATAATCTGTTGTTAATGGCAATTGTTTATATGCTTTACCTGCAAAAACAATTAATCCTACCCTGTCGCCATTTAATTTGTCAATTAAATTTGAAATAGCCATTTTTGCTCTGTCCAAACGATTAGGTTTTATATCTTGAGCCAGCATCGAATTAGAAACGTCTAAAGCAATATATAAGTCAATTCCTTTTCGTTTAACCTTCTCCAAACGGGAGCCTACCTCAGGATCTATAAGGCCTCCGATAAGAAATGTCAACGCAAGAAGAAGAAATAAAAATCGTAAAAACGGGCGGCTTCCCGACTTAAGAATAACCATCCTGCCGGTAATATTTGGGTCTCCAAATCTTTGCCAGGCTTTTTTCTTCCAAACAATGTATCCTAAATATAATGCAATGAATACAATAATCAGCAAGAATGCCCAAAAAAACTCTATATGTCCAAATTGAATCATTATATCTTTTTCTTTTTATGGTAATTTCCTGAATACTAAATATCTTAAACTTACCTCTAACACAAATAATATTAATGCAAGTAAGGCAAATGGAAAAAATAATTCACTTTTCTTTTCAAATTGATGAACAGTAATTTTAGACTTTTCCAATTTACTTATTTCGGAAAAAATATTTTTAAGTTTTTGGTTGTTTACAGCACGAAAATATTTTCCACCTGTTTCTGCTGCTATCTTTTTCAATAATGGAACGTCAATTTGTACTTTCATTTGTTTCATTTGAATTCCAAAGGGAGTTTGTACCGGATATGGTGCATAACCCTTTGAGCCAATTCCTATGGTGTAAACTCTTATCCCATACATTTTAGCCAGTTCGGCAGCTGACAGAGGGTCAACAGAACCCATGTTATTAACGCCATCAGTAAGTAAAATAATAACCTTGGATTTAGCCTTTGATTCCGTAAGCCTGCTTACAGCTGTGGCTAAACCATCGCCAATAGCTGTTCCATCTTCTATCATTCCGCTTTTCACCTGACTTAAAAGCTTTAACAGCATAGAATGATCAGTGGTAAGTGGTGCCTGAGTAAAAGCTTCGCCACTAAAAATAACTAATCCAATTCTATCATCAGGATGCCTTTCAATAAAATTTGATGCAATTTTTTTTGCCGCTCCTATCCTGTCGGGGGTGAAATCGCGTGCGAGCATACTTCCTGATACATCAAGAGCAATAACAATATCAATTCCTTCTATGTTTACATTCTTTTTGGTGGTAACAGACTGTGGTCGCGCCAAAGCAATAATTAATAATGCCAGCACTATCATTCTAAGAATAAACAGTAAATGCCTCCATCTGGCCTTGTTGCTTTTGCCTATTTCTTTAAAAGGCTTTAGTCCGGAAAACCGTAATTCAGGATTGCTATTCTTTTCCCGGTAAATATACCATATTATAAATACAGGTATAAGCAACAAAAGGTATAAAAATTCAGGACTTCTCCATGTATCTATTCCAAACATTATTTAATCCTCCTTCGTTTTTTGAGTTCCTGTATCTTTATTTTCAATGTCCTCGGAATTTTCAGGTTCCGGAACAGGCTTGGTTTCATTTACAAAGTCAATACAGTTGTATAAAGCTGTGTCATTTTCCAAAGGTGTAGGCTGTGCTTTGGCAAATTTTACTAAATCAGCCATTTTTAATGTAGCCCTTACTTTCGATAACGCCTCTTTATTAATCTTGTGGTTTTTTAATGTTTTCAGAATTTCATCTGAAGTCATTTCCCTTGCATCAAACTGATACCTGTCACTAAAGTATTCGCGCATTATATCTGTTAATCCCGTGTAGTATTGTTTTAATTTACCACTTTGCCATATTTTTGATAGCTTTAATTCTTCCAGTTTTTTTATTGCCAGAACATCCGGAGGTAACTTTGGTTTCGGTTTTTTAGTAAACAGAGGCTTATTTTGCTTTCTCTTTCTGATATACCAAATAATAAAATATAATATTACTAATATGCCAATAGCAAGTAATATCCAGGGAAAAACCTCTCCAAATGTATAAGGGACTTTCTCAACATTTTTTATTATTTTAATAGGTTTTGCGGTGTCTACCAATGGAGTGTAAACCTGCAATTGCATTGGGTTTGTCGTTGCAGTATAAGTTTTTCCCGTTGTTTTATCATAAAATTTAAAGGGAAGTGCAGGAACAGCAAATTTACCTGAATCGTAAGAGGATATAATTAATTTTCTGGAAAAATTAAACCCGTTTTTTTGCTTTATAGTGTCAATTTTGCCGGCTTTAATCATTTCAATGTGAGGTGCCAGAGTGTCTCTTAAAACCGGCCATACCACAATTGTTTCTTTTGGAGTTTTAATTTTTAAATTTAATCCTATCTGATCACCAATCATTATGGCATTAGTATCTAACGTTGCCGTCACGCTTGCTGTTTGTGCCTGCATGATGCTTCCTGTTAAAAGGAACAACATCCCAAATATTAAAATGATATATTTTTTCTTTTGCTTCATGTTCTTAAATTAACTCCGGGCTTCACGTTTTTTAAATAAACTTATTAAAGGTTTAACATAATCTTCACCTGTTGTTACTTTAACCATATCAACGCCATTCCTGGCAAATAAAGTGTCTAGTTCTTTAGTTTTTTGTTCCGACCAACTTGAAAATTTTCTTCTGACACTTTTGCTGCTTGTATTTACCCACATTCTCTCACCTGTTTCTGCATCCCGCATATAAACCAACCCCATATCCGGAATTTCTTTTTCTTTCGGGTCGGTTATTCTAATAGATATCAAATCATGTTTATGCCTTGCAATCTGAACTGCTTTTTCAAAATTATTATTATCCATAAAATCTGAAATAATAAAAGCTGTGGCCCTCTTCTTTATTACATTAGTCAGATATCTTAAAGGTTCTGAGATGTCTGTACCGCTATTATCTGCTTTGAAATCAACTAATTCTCTTATTATCCTTAAAATATGTGATGTTCCTTTTTTGGGAGGTATGAATTTTTCTATCTTATCTGTAAAGAAAATAACCCCTACCTTATCATTATTTTGAATGGCTGAAAAGGAAAGTACGGCTGCAATTTCTGCAATTAACTCCTGTTTAAGTTGCATTTTTGTGCCAAAATTATTTGACCCTGATACATCTATTAATAAAATTACCGTGAGTTCACGTTCTTCCTCAAAAACCTTAATAAAAGGATGGTTGAACCGGGCTGTTACATTCCAGTCTATGTTCCGGATATCATCTCCAAACTGGTATTCACGCACTTCGCTAAATGCCATTCCTCTCCCTTTAAATACACTATGATATTCTCCGGAGAAGACCTGCTGAGATAACCCCCGTGTCTTTATTTCAATTTTCCTGACTTTTTTAAATAATTCCTGTGCTTCCAATTTTCCTTTGTTTTTGTTTGCCTTAATATGTTAATAATAGTAAATTAAGGAACTTCAACAGTATTGAGAATCTCATTAATAATGTCTTCACTGGTAATGTTTTCAGCTTCTGCTTCATAGGTGAGTCCGATACGGTGACGCATTACATCGTGGGCTACGGCTCTTACATCTTCAGGAATTACATATCCACGGCCTTTAATAAAAGCTAATGCCTTTGATGCTAGTGCAAGATTAATGCTTGCTCGTGGTGATGCACCATAGGAAATCAATCCTTTATATTTGTCAAGATTATAATCATCCGGATAACGAGATGCAAAAACAATATCTGTAATATAATTCTCAATTTTTTCGTCTACATATATTTGTCGTACCAGTTCTCTTACTTTTATTACATCTTCTGGTTTTAAAACAGAATTAGCTTTTGCAAAGGTATTGGTAATATTTTGTCGTAATATTTGTTTTTCTTCTTCCTTTTTAGGATAATTTATGACAACTTTAAGCATAAAACGATCTACCTGAGCTTCCGGTAATGGATATGTTCCTTCCTGCTCTATAGGGTTTTGTGTTGCCATTACTAAAAAAGGTTCTTCTAACTTATAGGTATTTTCTCCAATGGTTACCTGCCTTTCCTGCATGGCTTCGAGTAATGCGCTCTGTACTTTTGCGGGTGAGCGGTTTATTTCGTCGGCAAGAATAAAGTTTGCGAATATAGGCCCCTTTTTAACTTCAAACTCTTCCTTTTTAATACTGTAAATCAGCGTCCCCAGCAAGTCCGCAGGAAGTAAATCGGGAGTGAACTGAATCCGGCTGAATTTAGCATCAATTATATTTGCTAAAGTGTTAATGGCTAATGTTTTGGCCAGACCTGGCACTCCTTCTAAAAGGATATGACCATTGGCAAGTAAGCCAATTAAAAGACGCTCAGTCATATGGCTTTGGCCCACAATTACCTTGCTCATTTCCATTTTTATCAGGTCAATGAATTGCCTTTCGTTTTGAATTTTTTCATTCAGTGCGCGAATATCCGTTTCTATCATTTTTTTGGATTTTTTGTTTAGTGGTGCAAATATATAGAAGGAGACCAATTAAAACCTGTTAATGATTGTTAAAGCATTTATTAAGATATGTTAAACTTAAGAACTTCCAACGGATATGCCAATTTATTAAAGATATAAATAAACTTATTTTGCTGATGTATTTTCTTTAATGTATTACCTGAATAATTAATTGTGTTTTTAAAATTATGTTGCATTTTTATCATGGTTTCTTAATTTGGATTTCTGTATTTTATGTTTTATTTAAATCTTATGTTTTTGTTATAACCGGTTTATAATCGATTAGTGATGTAACGCCTTAATTTTTATCTTTGCTTTATGATTTATGCTAAAATAACTGCCGAAAAAGTCGCCCGTTACTTATTAGAGGTTAAAGCTGTAAAATTAAATACTGCTAAACCTTTTACATGGGCTTCAGGATTAAAATCTCCTGTTTACTGTGATAATAGAATTACCCTTTCTTATCCGGAAATAAGGAGTTTTATCACCCAGGAACTTGTTAAAGCTTCTCTGGGGAATTTTAAAATGATTGATGTTGTTGCAGGGGTTGCTACTGCCGGTATCGCACAGGGTGTTTTGGTTGCCCGCGATCTGGATTTGCCATTTGCTTATGTCCGGTCGTCAAGTAAAGATCATGGCATGGGAAACCGTATTGAAGGGGTTGTTAAACCTGAACAAAATGTTTTAGTAATTGAAGACCTGGTCTCTACAGGTAAAAGTAGCCTTGATGCTGTATCAGCACTTAGAGAAAGACAATCAGTAGTGTCAGGTATGCTATCAGTGTTTACTTATGGTTTGTCTTTGGCAGATGAAAATTTTGAAAAAGCAAATTGCCCTTTAATCTCATTATCCGATTATGACACGCTAATAAAAGTGGCATTGGATAGTCATTATATCACTAAAAAGGATATAAAATCATTGGAAAAATGGAGGGAAAACCCTAAAATATGGAGTGATAAAGCATAATATTTTTTAACTATTTAAGGGGTATACTTTACTTTTGATTTATAATAAAGGAGATAGTTAAAAGGTCTAAACAAAAAAATTAAATAATTAATAAATAATAAAATATGAATATTAAAGGAAAAAAAGCAACTGTTGCTGCCGGACAAAAAAAAGTATATGATTTTTTAAGTGATTTCAATAACTATGAAAAATTAATGCCCGAACAAGTGATAAACTGGAAATCCGATAAAGATACATGCTCGTTTACTATTAAAGGAATGGCCGACCTGGGAATGAAATTTGGAGAAAAAAACTCTCCTTCATACCTTACTTTGGTGCCCAACGGTAAAGCACCGGTAAACTTTACTTTAAAAGTACAACTTTCTGCTGATCCACTTAATGAACAACAAACTGAAGTTAAAGTAGATGTAGATGCAGACTTAAATCCTATGCTGGCTATGTTTGCAAAAAAACCATTGGAAAACCTCGCTAATACCATTACCGGGGAGCTGAAAAAAGTATTTGGTTAAATTTTCCCCCAAATTCGTGTTTCTGAGATGCCTGTAATTGGATAATTATTAAATACGGCAAAAGAATGATTTTTCAATCCCGGTAAGATACCCACGGCCAATGAAATAAAATTATGAACATATGAATATTATCATCAGCTTATTGGTTTTTGTTCTGATAAGCAGCCTTGCCAGTATGGTTGGACTGGGAGGGGGTGTTTTTTATGTTCCGGCATTAATATTTCTGGGGTACTCCTTTAACGAAGCATCAACCATTAGCTTGTTTCTAATTGTATTTACCGGCTTGTCGGCCTTCCTGAGATTTAGAAAAGGAGGCTTGGTTGACTGGAAAATTGCACTTGTTATGGAATTCTTTACCGGAATAGGTGCATTTACCGGAGGCCTGACTTCTGTACAATTTAACCAGAATTTTTTGAAAATATTGTTTTCTGCCGTATTAATTATTATTGCTGTATTTCTGCTCCTGAAAAAAGAGGTAAAACCTGATAAATTATCACCTGTAAAATCAGGTTTTGGATACTGGGTAAGAAATTTTAATGGAATGACATATAGTATTCCTGTATTTTTAATGATTGCTGTAACCTTTAGCGCCGGTTATTTATCTTCTATCCTCGGGATTTCCGGCGGAGCTTTAAAAGTAGCCTCCATGATATTGTTGTTTGGAATACCTTCCCGTGTTGCTGTTGCCACATCTTCGCTAATGGTTGGCTTTACAGGGTTAACCGGTCTTGCGGGTCACCTTGTTAAAACTTCTATAGACTGGAAAATGGCTGCAATACTAATCGTTGCCGTTTTTATAGGTGGTAAACTGGGTTCGAAAATATCTATGGGATTCTCAGAAAAAAAGGTAAATAAAGTGGCAAGTTTTATTTATATTGGACTTGCAGTAATAATGGTCCTGGAAACAATATTTATACATTAATTGCTTTATAAATAATGTATTACAACCACTCTAATTCTTTAAATCCATACTTTCTAACATGGTTTTCTTCATCTGAAATTAATATTTGCCCAAACTCATTTATTCCTTTTATTTTACCATAAAACAACCCTTTTTTATCTTTAAATTTAGATTTTTTTTCTCTTTTATAAAGGTTCTCAAGATAAGATGTGTTAATTACATTCCGCCCGGAAACAGTTTTTATTTTTTCATAATTTTGTTCAAATAATTTAACGAAATCCTGTAAAACGCCCTCTTTCTCAAACGTTTTGCCCGTTATCTTTTTTAAAGAAACAGGATTAGGTGCTTCCGAAATAAAATGGGTTTGATTTATGTTTATTCCTATTCCAATAACCGAAAAATTTAATTTGCTCCCCTTTAAAAAATGTTGAATTAATACACCTGCAATTTTGTCGTTTCCCACATAAATATCATTAGGCCACTTTATTAAAAACTGTACTCCGGGCAAACTTTTCTTCAATGCCTCAATTATCGATAAACAAACAACTTCGTTTAAAATAAACTGTTCTGATGCATTTAAAAAAACAGGCCGTATAATTAAACTGAAAGTCAGGTTTTTACCCGGCTCACTTTCCCATCTGTTATCTTGATGGCCTCTGCCCTTAAACTGATTGTCTGTAATAATTAAAACCCCCTCATCGGCTTTCCTCTCGTCGATAAGCTGAATGGCTTTTTCATTGGTAGAAGCCAGAGTTTCGAAAAATTTAACCTTAATGTTCATAATGCTAATTTAATTTCTTCAGAAAATGCTAAAATACGGTTTAAATAATGTTTATGGTCTGGTAAATTAGAATTTTAAGACCTTTGCAAAACCCAGAAATAACTGTCATTCTGAGCAGCGCGAAGAATCTTTGTTTACTGAATGTATGCTGTTTATAGATTCCTCACTTCGTTCAGAATGAACAAAATTAGTGGTTTTGCAAAGGTCTCATTTTTTAAAATTAAAACTTCATAAATGGTAATATAAATTTTAATATGGCGGTTCACCACGCCGAAAATGCAGGCGTGGCTACCGGGCTGACCGTTGCAAGTCCTCGGGCAAATGCTGTGTTCGGCTAATAGCCTGCGCGGGCTCCTATGGTCGCCTCGCATTCTATAGCCTCCATCAGCATCTGCCCTGTGGGCTTTTCACTATCATCCCTACCGCAATTTGTTCTAATAATTATTTATAACCTCTAATAAAAAAACCTGCTACATGGTTAGTAAAAAAAATGATTTTCTCGCTTTTATAATTCAAAGTATATTAAATGAATTTGGTTATAACCACCAGTTATGAAAATTAAATTTTTACAGAATGAATAAAATGATTTAAAATAATTGATCTTAAAAAACCTTAAAATTTTATATTTATTTCTCGAATTATAGGCACCGATTTTTCCTAAAACACCTTTTATTGAACTAATTAATTTTTTTTTCATTAAGAAATCAATAAAAACTTTTAATTTTGATTGGTTAATAATTTGTTGCATCTGTAAAAAAGCTAATTTTGCAGTTTGAATTTGATATATGACAAAAAATAAACTCCCCGACAATGCGAAGTCTTTGGTAGAGCAAATTGTAATTGCTTTGCAGGAAAAAAAAGGAAACAACATTGTTAGCTTGGATTTAAGAAAAATTCCGGGCGCAGTTGCAAAATACTTTGTAATTTGCCATGGTACATCAAAAATCCAGTCAAGGGCAATATTTGATTTTGTTATTGATGATTTAAAAGAAAAATATAATATATCTCCATTTCATACAGAAGGCTATAAAAATTCGGAATGGCTTTTGATAGACTTTGTAGATGTGGTGGTACATATTTTTACTGAAGAAATAAGATATTATTATAACCTGGAGTCTCTATGGGCAGATGCCAAAAGAATAGAGTATCTTCCTGTTATTGAAAATTTATAAATTTTAGAGAAATAAGACAGAATGGCAGAAAAAAATAACAAAAATTTTCCTGATAATAATCAAAAAAATAATCCGTTCAATCCTTTTTCAGGTGGAAATGGAAATAAAAAGAAACCAAAATTTAATTTCTATTGGTTTTATGGTATTTTGGCATTAATATTTTTGGGAATAAGTTTTATGGATTTTGGTGGCCAGCCAAAAAAAATTGGCTGGAAGGATTTGAAAGGTATGTTGGAGAAAAAAGAAATTCAGAAAATTGTATTGGTAAATAAAGATATTGCCGAGATATATATTAACCCTGCATTACTTAAAGAGCCTAAATTTAAAGATTTACCTAAGCCTTCTACAGGTTTTGGGAAAAGTTCTACTCCACAATATTATTATAATGTTGCATCTCCTGATATTTTTATTCAGGATGTGCAAAAGGTACAAAAAGGTAACCCAAACCCGGTGTATGTCGAAAGTGAAACACGACATAATTGGGGTGCTGATATTTTAAGTTGGGTATTGCCTATTATACTTCTGTTTGGAGTTTGGTATGTTATCATGCGTATGATGAGCAAAGGTGGTGGTGGTGCCGGTGGACAGATTTTTAATATTGGAAAATCTAATGCTCAGGTTTATGATAAAGATCAAAGTATAAAAATTACTTTTAAAGATGTAGCAGGTCTTGAAGAAGCAAAAGTAGAAGTAATGGAGGTCGTCGACTTTTTAAAAAGTCCTGAAAAATATACTAAACTTGGTGGTAAAATACCAAGAGGAGTCCTTCTTGTTGGCCCTCCCGGAACAGGAAAAACACTGTTGGCAAAATCTGTTGCCGGGGAAGCTAATGTTCCTTTCTTTTCTCTTTCAGGTTCCGATTTTGTAGAAATGTTTGTCGGTGTTGGAGCCTCCCGTGTTCGTGACCTGTTTAAGAAGGCTAAAGACAAAGCCCCCAGCATTATTTTTATTGATGAGATTGATGCTATTGGTCGTGCCCGTGGTAAAAACCCAATGGCTGGCTCTAATGATGAAAGAGAAAACACCTTAAATCAGCTGCTTACAGAAATGGATGGGTTTGTTCCAAACTCAGGTGTAATTGTTATTGCTGCCACAAACCGTGCCGATATACTTGATAAAGCACTTCTGCGTGCCGGTAGGTTTGACCGTCAGATTTTTGTCGAATTACCGGATTTAGTGGAAAGAGTTGAAATTTTTAAGGTACATATGAGGCCATTAAAGTTAAATAAAAATGTAGATACTGAATTCCTTGCCAGACAAACTCCGGGATTTTCCGGAGCTGATATTGCCAATGTTTGTAATGAAGCTGCTCTGATTGCTGCCAGAAAATCACATAAAAGTATCAATCGTCAGGATTTTATGGACGCAATTGATAGAATAATAGGAGGGCTGGAAAAGAAAAATAAAATTATTTCTCCTCAGGAAAAGAAAGTAGTGGCACACCATGAAGCAGGCCACGCTACTGTTAGTTGGCTTCTGAAATATGCTCACCCATTGGTAAAAGTAACTATTGTGCCCAGAGGTAAATCTTTGGGAGCTGCTTGGTATTTGCCTGAAGAAAGACAAATTACTACTTATGCTCAAATGCTTGACGAAATGTGTGCAGCATTAGGTGGTAGGGCTGCCGAAGAGGTTATTTTTGGAGAAATATCAACGGGTGCCTTAAATGATCTTGAAAAAGTAACAAAACAAGCTTATGCCATGGTGGCTTATTATGGCTTAAGTAAAAAAATTGGTAATCTGAGTTTTTATGATTCTACAGGGCAACAGGAATATTCCTTTGGAAAGCCTTTTAGTGAAAAAACAAATGAAATTATTGATAAGGAAATTAGTGATATCGTTGAAGCTGCCTACCAAAGAACCAAACAATTACTAATTGACAATAGAAAAGGACTAGAAGCTTTGGCACAAAAGCTTCTCGATAAAGAGGTTATTTTTAGTGATGACCTCGTGGAAATATTTGGGCCACGTGAAGGCGCAGAACCATTAAGTATTAAAGAATACCTGGAATCAAATAAAAAAAAGAAAAAAACCACTTCAAAACAAAATAATAGCAATCAGGAAAGCAACCTGTTGTCTTCCGGTAACAAGACTGTAGCTGAAAATAATAGTGATAATAAAATTTCCGAAAAGGGTTCTGAAATAAATAAAAAAGAAAAAAAGGAAAAAAAAGAAGATAAAGAAAAAGAAGATGAGAATTCCTCATCTAAAGCTTAATTTGATATAAAGCTTCTGAGAATGAAAGAAACTACCTCAAAGGAACAGATTTTAAAAAAGATTAGAGATGCTCTGATTAGTAAAAAAGAAAATCCTTTTGCGCATATAAATTTTAATCATCCTGTTTTCAATGATATTTCTGAAGAAAAAGAAATTCAGTTTGCAAAGAAACTTATTGAAATGGGCGGGTCTTTTATTTATTGTGAAAATGAAAATAGTTTCCTGCAAAACCTTAATGTATTACAAAAAGAAAAAGGTTGGAAAGAAGTGTTTACTATAGATGAAAAGTTGCAGGCATTGCTTTCTTCCGGAAATATTAATTATGATAGTAATCCGGAAAATTTTACCGGCCAGAAAGTTGGTATGACACGATGCGAATATTTTATTGCCCGCTTTGGTACAGTGTTAGTCTCTTCCGGATTAAATTCGGGACGTAGAATGTTTGTTTTCCCTGAAGTTCATATTATTGTCGGATACGCTTCTCAGGTTGTCACCGATCTTAAAAATGCCCTTCAGGGTATTAAAAAGAAATATGCAAATAATTTTCCTTCTCAAATAACTGCTATTACCGGGCCCAGCCGTACTGCTGATATTGAAAAAACTTTAGTTATGGGAGCTCATGGCCCAAAAGAGCTGTTTGTTTTTATGATTGACGATTTGGAATAATTAATTAAATTTGCGCTCACTTTAATCCATACCTTTGAAAGAATTATATATTAGATCAATTACCGGTGCTTTGTTTGCTGTCCTTGTACTAGGGGC
>WGGC01000081.1 GCA_015491905.1 Bacteroidales bacterium
CTTTAGCTCTTACATTTACTTTGTAAGTGGTTCCTTCAGATAATCCAGAGATAGAATAATGAGTACTCGTTGTTGATTTTGTAGTCCAAGAAGCACCCCAACTACTTTTAGCCCATGAGATTTCATAAGTAATTGGGTCTCCATCAGGGTCTGAGGAAGAAGACCAGTACACGTATACACTATTCCTTGTAATATTAGTTGCACTTGGTGTTCCCGGGGTAGTTGGCGGACTATTCTTCATTGTTATATACCAATTAACATGCATCTTTTCCTTCCAATCCTTATCATAAACATATAAAGCTACTTTACACGCTTTTGAGATGTTAATATCAAAGGAAGGGCTTGACAAGTAAGAGGCATCACCTTGGCCAACTAAAGATGTCCCTCTATAAGCTTTTACGTGATAATGCGTAGGAACATGTGAAATTTTAAACGAATATGTCCCTGGTGCTAAAACAATATTATAGCCTTTTGTGCCATCGTTATAGCTTGAAGTATAATTTGCTGAAAATGCAAACAGAGATGTTTGGAAAAATAAAAAGAGGAGTAATAACTTTTTCATAGCTGATAAATTTTAAAATATAATAATATTTAAACTTGTTCTTTAAATTTGTTCATTATAAAAACAGGCAATTTATATGGGTTTTCATTATTTCTTTACACAACAATTTTCAAAATTATCTTGTGGCACTGTTCTTTATAGAGAACTTAATAGTTGATTATGACTAAAATGAATACTGTTATTATACTTTAATGTCGCAATTTCCCCCCAATATTCTATATTTCCAAACATTTATAAATTGACTTGGTGAGTACCCTATTTTTCCGAATAAACCACCCCTTTTTTCCAACGAACAGCCATTTTTTTGAAGAAATCGTGTCTTGAATTTGTCTTTTTTCAGTCCTTAGGGTTAACATTTTTTAACAAAAAACGTCAGGTTGAGGGGGATTTTGATGACAAATGAAGGGGGGAAAGGGTACCATTTTTAAGGTGGTTTTCCCTTTCAGTCCCGACGCTGATGGTCGGGGCTGAAAAGCGGACTTGTTACCGGGAATAACTTATTCCGGGGAATCAGACACCAGCTCACGCCGGCATAAGGTTTGCCAACGGATTGCACCAATTATACGAATTTCGGGTTTTTGGTATAGGATTTTTTCGTGAAATCCGTGTAATTCGTTGGCAAAAGTGGATTGCGGGTTGTAATAGTCCTGACCGCAGCGTCAGGACGGCTCTCTTCAATTGCACAGGAATTCATTCAAGGGCCCTATCCTTTGGCAAAAAATCCGGTCAAATCTGTTTCAGTTTCCTGGCGCCGGTGTGTGAGGCCACAAATTCATAGTGCTGCAATACATCCACCAGGGTTACTGTTTTTGTATTCCGGTTGAAGCTTTCCAGATAATCGAGGTTTATGGTTGTTGACCGGTTGATGCGTAGAAAAGTCTGCGAAGGCAGTTTTTCTTCCAGCAGTTTCAGGTGCAGGCTGAGGAGTTCTTCTTTGCCGTTGGTTAGGAATATCCTGCAATAGGCGCCTTCGGCCTGGGAATAAACAATGTCTTTGGGGCTGACCATAACGAAACCATACAATGTGTTCAGTTTCAGCTTGGCCTGGTTGACGTAATCGGTGAGGCGTTGGAGCTTTTCTGCCATAGGTTCAGGTTGGTGAAGTTTCCTGTACCGCAAGATGCTGTTTTGGACGTCATCCGGACTTACCGGTTTAACCAGAAAGTCGAATGCCGAGTATTTGATTGCTTTTATGGCGTATTCGTCGTAAGCCGTAACAAAAATAATGTCTGAACCGTTTTCAAAGTGTTTCAGCTTGTCGGCCAGCCAAAAACCATCGTGCCCGGGCATATTTACATCAAGGAAAATCAAATCGGGGTGTTCGTCAATAATCAAATCCAGGCCTGTTTGGGCATTGCGAGCTGTGCCGACCACAGTAACTTTGGGGGTTACCTGCTGCAGGACTTGTCGAAGGCCGTCAATGGCGTCTTGCTCATCATCAATGATAACGGAAGTAAAGGCGGTGTTCATGGCTGGCTATGATAAAGGGTTCTTAAAATTAATGTCTTTTGGCGAGGCCAATTTCCTGCGATTTTCTTACAATTCCAAATTTTTGTCTATCTGTTTAGTAAACGGCTTGTTTTTTTGAACGAATGGCTTATTTTTCTAAATAAATGAATTTTTTGAGCTATTGTTTAGACCTTACTTGTAAAGGTTTCAAGCGCTAAAATCTATTATCAAGCTGAAATGGTTATGTGGAAATTGTAATTACCACTTTTAAACCCGATTCTTTTTCCTTGTCATAAAGAGAATAGGTGATATGGTTTTTGCTGTTTTTATTAAAGTAGTCAATAATTTTTTCAATTGTTGCCAATCCTATTCCGGTACCTGTTGTTTTAATTTTCCTGGCATTTTTTCGTCCAATCCCGTTATCTTCAATTACAATAACAATTTCTTTTGCATCTTGAAAACCCTTGATAACCAAAAACCCCTGACTTTCTTTATGAAATAATCCGTGTTTAACGTATCCCTTCGGTCATGTGCATCTTGTGTAGGCCAAAAAGCTTAAAGATCTTTGCGGCAAAAAGTCACAAGATGAACAAAGAAGAAAAACGCCGGCAGATGTTATCGCTGGCAGGGCAATGGCAGCAGAGTGGCAAGAGCCAGGTTGCCTTTGCCAGGGAGAACAACATTAAACTTTTTACGTTAAGGTATTGGATTAAAAAGCGGCGGCAACAGGAAGGCCCCTCAGCCTTTATTCAGTTGAACGAACCCACAGGTGTGGGCATCATCGTTCGCTATCCCAATGGCGTTGAACTAATGCTCCCCATACAAACACCTGCAAACCTGATTAAAGGCCTGGTTAACCTTTAATGTATGTTTTCCATTACCTCAGGGCGGTATTTCTTATACCGGGAGCCCACCGATATGCGGAAAAGCTTTGACGGGCTTTGCGGCCTGGTACAGGGAAAACTTGGCAAAAACCCCATGAGCGGTGATTTGTTCATTTTCATTAACAAACAAAGAAACCGTATTAAACTGCTCAGATGGGAACCGGGCGGGTTTGTGTTGTTTTATAAACGGCTTGAAAAAGGGACTTTTGAGTTGCCTAAAAACCAAAAACCGGGCTTAAGCCAAAACATAGGCTATGGCGAACTGGTTATGATAATTACTGGTATTTCCTTGAAATATGCAAGAAAAAGGAAGCGTTTTTTATAACAAAATGCTGTTGGTAAATAACTGTTAAAATAGGCGTTATCAAAGGGTTATAGTGGTGTCTTTGCTTATTATGACAAGTGAAGGACAGGTAACAATAACCCAAAAAGAGTACGGCCAATTTCTTGCCCAGCGTTCGGAAATAGAACTGTTAAAACAACAATTATCCGAACTCAGGCGCATGATCTTCGGGGCCAAAAGCGAACGTTTTGTCCCCTCTGATGCCAACCAGGCCTCTTTGTTTGATTTACCCGGACCGACAACAAAACCTGTCAAAGAAACGATTTCCTATACCCGTAATAAGCCTGCACCTAAAAAACAGCCTTTCCGGTTAGAGCTGGCCCCACACCTTCCCCGCAAAGAAGAAATCATAGAACCCGATCATCTGCCCGAAGGGGCAAAAAAGATTGGGGAAGCTGTTACGGAAGTACTGGAATACGAACCGGCCAATATTTATGTTCGCAGGATCGTACGTCCCAAATATATTATTTCTTCTACAGACGAGCGGACAACGATAACCATTGCCCAGCTTCCCGCTTTGCCTATCCCAAAGGGCAATGCCGGTGCCGGTATCCTGGCACACATACTGGTCAGTAAGTTTACAGACCACCTGCCTTTTTACCGGCAGAAACAAATGTTCAAACGCCAGAGGGTTGTCATATCCGAATCAACCCTTAACGGCTGGTTCAATGCAACGGTTACTTTGCTTGGACCGTTATACGAGACTTTAAAAAAGCAGGTTTTATCGGCCAGTTACCTTATGGCCGATGAAACACCACTTCCGGTACTGACCAAAGACAAACCCGGGGCAACCCACAAGGGATATCATTGGGTTTATTACAACCCGGTTAACAAACAGGTGTTTTTTGATTATCAGAAAACCCGTTCAAGGGAAGGGCCCGATAACATTTTAAAAAGTTTTACCGGTTATTTGCAAACAGACGGGTATGGTGCTTATACCCATTTTGAAAACCGCAAGGGCATTACCCTGCTCTCTTGTATGGCCCATGCCCGGAGAAAGTTTGAGCATGCCAAAGAGAATGATCCGCAGTTGGCAAAAGAAGCTTTGTTGCTGTTCCAAAAGTTATATACTGTTGAGCGCAAGGCTAAAGAAAGCCAAATGGGTTTTGGGCAAATAAAAGCACTCAGGCAGGCAGAAGCCGTCCCCGTATTAAACGAAATGGAATCCTGGCTGAAAGGGCACCTTTATCAGGTATTGCCCAAGAGCGCCATAGGGGAAGCGGTGGCCTATACCTTAAAACTGTGGCCACGGTTAAAGCGGTATGTTCAGGACAGGCGCTTTCAGATTGACAACAACCTCATTGAAAACTCTATCCGTCCTGTAGCTTTGGGCAGAAAAAATTATTTGTTTGCCGGGTCGCACCATGCAGCACAGCAGGCAGCTATTATTTACTCTTTACTGGCCACTTGCAAAATAAACGAAGTAGAACCTTTCAGCTGGCTAAAACAGGTGCTGGATATTATTCCCGATTACCCCGCAAATCAGCTACACAAACTTTTGCCGGGCATCTAACAGTTTATTACCAAACCGGCAAGATGTAGTTTGCCGAAGGGATACGTTATAACTGGCAAATTAACTATGATTGATTTTTTTATTCATTTTTTTGCAATTCAATTAAGTATGTTTTATATCTTTGCAGTCAGTTTCAACCTGATAAAATAACTATGAGAAATAAGTACATATCAAAGCAATCTAATGAGATCCTGACATTTTTTAATGAACAGGACAGGCATTGTTTTGACTATGAACTTGCCAAAAAAGCACTGCCAAAATCCAACGATAGTGCATTAAGAGAACTTCTTAGTGATATGACACGCAGGGGGCTATTAATGCGAGTGAAAAGAGGATTATATTATATTATTCCTTACGAACAAGATGCTAAAACATTTATGCCCGACTGGCATTTGTTAGCTGAATATTTAGTGCAAGATGCAAGATATTACATAGGCTACTATTCTGCTTTGCAGCTTCACAATTTAATTACTCAACCATCATTAAAAGAACAAATTGTTGTTTCAAGACAAGTAAGGCCATCAACAATTAAAATTAAAGAAGTACCATTTCAATTTATTTATCATAATGAAAAGCATTTCTTTGGAACAAAGAAAATATGGATAGATAATTTTAACAAAGTTGTTTGTTCTGACCTCGAAAAAACTATTGTTGATTGTTTGTTTAAACCTGATTATGCAGGCGGGATCGTTGAAACAGCAAGGGCTATTTACATCTCTCGTGATAAAATAAGGTTTAATGTATTGTTAGAATATGTCGTCAAATTTAATTCTCAAGCAGTTGTAAAACGGTTGGGATTTATCTTAGAAACACTAAATATTAAAACAAACATAACTGAAGATTTGCTGAAGCTAAAAACAAGCTCTGTTGTACTTTTAGATACAGAACTTCCAAAAACAGGAAAAATAAAAACAAAATGGAGTATTCAACAGAATATTGAAACAGAAACTATTATAACAGCCATTTATACATGATAAAACCGGGAGAAATACAAAAGAGAGCCAGAACAGAAGGTGTTCGAGACCAACAAATTGAGAAAGATTATATCTTATCCTGGATTTTGCAAGGTGTAGCCATGCATTATGAATTATCGAAAGCAATTGTTTTCAAAGGCGGAACCGTCTTAAAGAAGGTATATTTCAAAGATTATAGATTTTCAGAAGACCTTGATTTTACCCTATTAGATAATAGTTTATCAAATCAACAGATTTTTGATTATTTCAATGATGTATTTGAATATATAAGAGAAGAAGCGAACATTCCATTAGAAATAATCGATGATAATGAACATCAGGATGGTGGGATAAATTTTTACATAAGTTATATTGGTCCGCTTGGCGGAATGGGAACAAATAAACGTGTTAAAGTTGATATTTCAAGAAGTGAGCAATTGCAATTTGAACCTATTTTGCAAGATGTTTTCCTCACATATACTGACCAAGATGAACATAAGTTACTTTGTTACAGTATTGAAGAAATCCTTGTTGAAAAACTTCGCTCGGTGATGCAGAGAATGCAGGCACGGGATTTTTACGATATTTGGTATTTAATTGAAGTACAGGGATTGGAAATTGATTTCTATACAAGTGAGTTTATAGCTAAGTGCGAAAGCAAAAATGTTAATCCAAAAGATTTTTTTAAGAAATTGGAATATCGTTTACCCCAGTATAAAGCTCGTTGGCAAAAATCGATGAAAGACCAAATTCAAAATTTGCCTGAGTTTGATAAAGTGGAGAGAGAAGTGAAACGATGTATTAAGAAATTAGATATATAAACGGAACTATGGGTCGGCCACCCCAGAATTCGGCCATTCAAAATTAGAGTTACACAAGCTTCTTACAAAAAATCCGCAATATCCAGCCCTTGTTTTCTTTGGGCATCGGTGGCGTGTTGTTCGAGGTAGTCGGATACAATGATGGGGAAATCGAGGGAAGCAGCGGTTTTTTGCCATTTTTCACATCCGCCGATGTCGGGGAAGGCAACCACCATGCGGTTTTTCAAAATGTTGAGTTTTGAGGGTTTGAACTCAGTGAGGCTTCCGGTGGCAAGCCAGATGTTACCGGGGCGGATCAGGATCTGTGGAATGAGATTGTATCTTTTTCCGGGTAACCGGTTTTTGTGGTGTAAAGGTTTTGTTGTCGTGAAAATAGTCTTTGGGGGTATAGTGGTACCCGCAGTTGTTGATCCGGTTGCAGATACCCACTTTATCGCTGAGATATTCTCCTGTTTCGGTATCGATGTAGCGGGTAAACTGGTGCGGTTTTCCGCAAGCCGGACAGGTAAAACAGCTGCTTTTACCGTGATAAGGTTCCAATATATACCTAAAGGGGGGCACATGAAATTATTTTTTTTCTATCGACACTTGCGGCACTGTTTTTAAATTTAAGGCACTGGATAAAATAAATTTTATATTATTGATTTAAAGACTATTACAACGTTTTTGGCCTTGTTTAGTGTCGATAGTGCCGATAGTGCCGCAAAAAATCAAAAAAAATCGGAGGGGTCTGTTTTACAATAGACAATCCGGATCCCGTTGGTCCTTCTGATTTCAAAATACCGTGCCCGGAGTTGTTTGGCAAAACTGCGATTACTGAAAGCGTGGTAATTGTTTTCCATGCAAAACATTTTGTATTCGCTGTAGATTTCACGTAAAGGCATTGTCTGTTCGTTGCCGGGGACATATCTCTTTTCTTCCAGGAAAAGATAAGCTGTATCGGATTCGTTTTTGTAAGCTTCTATTTGTTTCCTGATAATTTCGCTGGAGGTAAAAGGACTTACTTAAAGGATAAAACAAATTTAAAAAAATTATGTAAAATATTCATTGATTTGCTTACTAATTTGAGTGTAAGGTATAAAAAGAAAAAAGAAGTTAAATGATGAAGGGTAAACCGGGATATTTTATTCTTTTTATTGGAGTTAAAAGAGTTCTTTGTAAAGCTAAGCAGTGAAACTTAATCGGTGGATTATTCTGTGGACTTTGATAAATTGGATTACTGTAAAGCCCGTGATAACAGCGTTTTGAGGGTTGGATTCAGGAGCATCTATCTCCGCAAAAGCAAAATCCCGGCCACAAGGTCGGGATTTATATTTTTTATAACCTCAACGGGCTATTATACCGTACTAAAAAATACCTTTACCTTTATTTTCTTTTGCGGTGTTCATTTTATGAGCAGATTTTTTTACTTTTCCCTTACTAAATCTATATGTCAGTCTAAAAATAAACATATTTTTTACAACACTCACATCGGTATGAGTCATTCGTTGGTAACCATTTGTTTTTACATAGCCTCCCTGATCATAACTTACTCCCCAGTTAACAGGTAAGAAGTAACCTGCCATTGCTGTAAAACGGTTTTTAAAAAAGGGTTGTTGAATAATCAACAGCCAATAGTCGGTGTTATCACGTGAATATCCAATAGCATTAATATTCTTCCCCATATTTCTGCGATAATTTAAAACTATAACTCCGTTATTTTTTAGTCCTCTATAAATAAGTTGCGAATTAGCTTTCCAGTCGTTTATGTTGTTAACATTGTTTTCATAAGTAATGCTGCTCTTGTATATTTTTACACTGTTTTGCCAGATAAATAGTTTGCCAATAGGAATAGTAAAGTTAGTTTGAACACCTTGTTCCTCATAATTCCCTATATTACTATAAGAATATTCAAAAAGTCCATCCGGTCGGATAAACCCTGTTTGTGAGATATAATTTCGCGAAAAATTATAATATGGTTCAACAGAAATTAATCCTTGTTTAACATTTATTCTCAACGAAAATTTATTTATAACTGAAGGTTTTAAAAAAGGATTGCCTTTACTTATTGAGGTAGGATTAAGTTGGGAGCTGAAAGGATTAGTTTGCGTTATAGTTGGATAATAAGAATCTGTACGATACATAATTTTAACATTTATCATTTTATTAACCATATAACTGATGTTTACAAAAGGCTGGTAAATAAAATATTTATGATTTTGATTTTCTGTAACGGGATTGCTGTATTCTGCTGCCAAACCTACTTTATAACTAATTTTCTTATTTAAGGAATGTGACAAATAGCCAAAAATATTATGTCTAACTTCGGTTTGTTTAAAAACAAACGAGTTATTTGAAGAAGCATTACTAGAGATTATATTGAATGTGTTATCCAATCTCTTCCATATATTTCCGTAACCCACCTGGGTATTTATTTTTGAATTAAATCTATGATAAAATTCAATACTGAATTTAGTAAAATTCTTTTTATTAATTCCTTGTTCCGAACGCCAGCTTAAATTCTCATATGATGTTTTGTTATCATAATTTTCCTTATAATAATTATAACTAAAGCTAGCTTCAAGTCGGCTTTTATTACTTAATTTCCCAACATAAAAAATACTATTATACGCATCACTTGTATTTTTTTGTAAAGACGTCTCGTAATTATAACTATCAACAAGGTTACCATTATCAAATATATCGGTTTTCATAGTTTGATCAATTTTTTGACTGGAAAAAGGGAATTTTGAGATATTACTCTCAAAACTAATAGTATTTTGAGGATTTATATAATAGTCAATCCCAAATGTATAATTATTGGCAAAATTATGATATAACATGTTACCTTTGTTGTCCGGAGATTTTTCAATAATTTTCCTTTTATTATTAAATATAGTTTCTGAACCGGTTCTCAAATCAAAATTTTGCAACGAATTGGAAAGTGCACCATATAAATTAACTTTCATAAACGAGTAGTTATAAGTAATATTTAGATAATTTATTAAGAGTGATTGATTATCGTTTTCATTAAACTTGTTCAATAATGATTGATTACTTATAAATAGCTCCTGTCCCACATAATCTTTTCTCAGTATTATATTAATAATAGCGGAATACCCTTCCAGGCCATATTTACCACCCGGATTTCTAATAACCTCAATTTTTTTCAATCGTTTTGGTGATAAATTCTTTATGTATTCCTGATTTTTCTCTATACCTTCCACAAGGATAATTACTTTACTGGAATTATCAACCGATATAGCATTATTATACCTGTCGTAACTTAATCCGGGTACTTTTTCCATAACTTCTTTTGCGTCTACAGCTCCCTTTCGCATTTTATCTGTTACAATTTGAATATCTTTATCAATATTATTTTTTCTGCTGCTTGCTGTAACATTCACTTCATTAAGGGAGTGTAGTTCTCTTTTCATTTTGTAAATACCAAGATATTTTGCTCTATTCACAAATCCAATAGAAACTGTATCCGGTACATACCCCAAATACCTGTACGCTAATTTATAATTACCGCTTTTAACCGGAATACTGAAATGTCCTTTTTCATTGGTAACCCCTCCGGCAATAAGGCTATCCGCAGCATTAAGCACTTTTACTGAACAATACATTAAATTTTCTCCGGTTTTTTCTCCTTTTATTTTTCCAGATATTTCAAAGCTATTCTGCGCTAATAATGGACTGCTTAAAGCTAATATCATTAATAGTATTAAACTTTTAACCTTAATTGAATAATTCTTCTTTTTTGATGGATAAAGATTAATAAAATTGTTCATTTTGTTTTTTTTTAATTTCTTATTTGAATTGTCAGAGCAAAAATATATTGAGTTGTAATCATCCTAAAACAACTATAGCTAAACAGGGGTTATAAATCGGTAACCCTCAAATAAAAATCGGTAAATGGAGAGATATAGTCATACCTATTATCACCTTTGTAAGCGCAGCTAAATTTTAAAAAATAACTATAGCACATATATATTTTTTTATCAAAATATAAATTAAATAAGTACAATTAATCTGAATAAAATACAATAATGAATACTTTAGCATTTTAAATAAAACTCTTACTATCTTGGAAACATCATTAGTTTAGGGTAATAAAAAAATATATGGTTTATGAAACGGCCATGATTGAATAATTATTAAAATACACTGGAAAATGATCATTCAATCATGGTAAATTACATCTGACCATTGAAACATAAAATTATAAACACATGAAAAATTTGTTATTACAGATAGAAAATCTTATTCATAAAGATAACCCTGATTTCCATTCGGATTATTTACTTGAAGAGTTAGATAATATTGAACATAGCGAAGTTATCACAAAAGAAGAATATTTGCGGTTTCTGGATTTAACAGCGAGAAAAGAATTTTTAACAAAACTATCCTCATCAGAAATAAGAAATAAATGGGCAGAAAGAGTCTTCAAAATACTTCAAAAAACTAATTATGGTTTAAGAGAAATGTTCGAACAACGAATAACTGAACATCCCAACAAAACTCTTTTTATAAATTTGGTTGAAGGTCATAAAGAGAACTTTACATATTTACAAATTCATAATTACTCAAGAGAAATAGCAGCGGCTTTTTATTCCTTAAAAAAAGAACCGCGAGTAGCTATTTTTTCAGCTAACTCTGTAGATAGTGCAACAGTAGATTTAAGTTGCTTAATGTATGGAATTTATGATACCCCATTAAACATTCATTTTTCAGAAGAAATTTTAGCTAATATTTTTAAAGAATTAAATATCAATATTGTTGTTACTGATACCCGTGACAGAATTTATAAATTAAAAAGAATCAAAGAAAAATTTAATCTTTCATTTTTAATATTTGTAACCCAGACAATAGATGAAAAAGAAACAGAAATATTACAGAAAGCTGCCAAGAAACTTAATTATCAGGAAGTAGAACAAATTTTATCTAAACAGCGCCGCAAAAATCTAAATGAGGTGGCAACTACAATGTTTACATCCGGAAGCACCGGAATTCCTAAAGGGGTTTCTTTTTCATATTACAATCTTATTTCAAAACGGTTTGCTCGCCATGCAGCACTTCCTAAAACAGGAAATGAAGTCTTTCTTTGCTTTCTTCCTTTGTTTCATACTTTTGGCAGGTACCTTGAAATGATGGGCTCTATATACTGGCATGGAACTTATGTTTTTGTTGGGAACACATCATCTGATACTTTATTAAAATTATTTCCTGCATTAAATCCAACTGGTTTTATAAGCGTACCTATCAGATGGATGCAATTATATGAAAAGGCAACTCATAAAATTGATAAAATTACTAATGATAATCTGAGAGTTGAAATCTTAAGAAAAGAAGTAATTGGAAACCGATTACGTTGGGGACTTTCTGCTGCAGGTTATTTAAGTCCTAAAGTTTTTAGGTTTTTCCAGGCTAATGGAGTTGAACTATCAAGTGGTTTTGGGATGACCGAGGCAACGGGTGGAATTACAATGACTCCCCCGGGAGACTATGTTGACAATTCAACAGGAAAACCTTTACCAGGTGTTTATACCCGCTTAAAAGACAACGGAGAACTTGAAATTAGCGGTCATTATGTCGCCAGATATCTTGAAGATGCTCCTCCGGGAAGTATTATTCCTTATCCTTCAGAAAACCCAAAAGAAAACTTTTGGTTACCAACAGGTGATATTTTCACCATTTCCAAGGAGGGACATCATGAAATTGTTGACAGAGTTAAGGACATTTATAAAAACAATAAAGGGCAAACTATTTCTCCAAGGACAATAGAACAAAAATTTATTGGTGTACCCGGAGTTAAGCATGCATTTCTGGTAGGTGATGCAAAGCCGTTTAATGTTTTATTAATTGTACCCGATAGAGAAGATACAGTTGTAAAATCACAGATAAATGATGAAAACCTTCATCAATATTTTCATCAAATTGTTCAAACTGCAAATCATGATGTAGCTCCTTATGAAAGGGTTATTAATTTTTCTATTCTAAATCGTGATTTTTCTTTAGAAAAAAAAGAATTAACACCAAAAGGTTCATTTAACAGAAAAACTATAGAAAAAAACTTTTCCGAAACCATTAAATTATTATACAAATCTGACAAAATAAACTATCATATTGGCAACTTTATTGTTCAGATTCCCAGGTGGTTTTATCGTGATTTGGGTATTTTAGAAGACGATATTTATTATAAGGAACCATATTTTATTAATAAATCTAATGGCAAAAAGTTATTTTTTAAACCTGTTGAATCAAATCGCTGTGTAATAGGTGATTTTTCATATGAAGTAAAAGAAAAACAAATTAATTTGGGAAGACTGGCCAGACAACCGATTTTATGGCTTGGCAACCCGCAGTTTATTGCTTTTAGTCCTGTTAAAGAAGGTTGGGATCTGCCTTTAAAGGAGTTTTCCGCACAGGTATGTTACCCCTCATGTATAAATACCAATTATGAAAAAGAAATTATTAACAGTATCCCATCAGTTAGTAATAGTCTGTTACTATTTATTAATAATTTAATTACAGATGCCTTATTTCAAGATAATGGAAAGCAAATACAAGCCATAAAATTACTTGGAGAGCAACTTTCAGAAGCTGAGCGTAGAATGGCTATGGTTATCAGGCACAGATTAGAGGCGTTAGCGTGTCATAAAAGTCATGATATAAGGGCACTAGCTTATCAAAGTTTATTAATTTACGATCCTAATACAGACTATCAAGAAATTTTACCTGTGTTTATACAGTCAGGAAAAACTTTTCTTGATGCAAATAGTATTAAAGCTATTGCCGATAGCGGACTTGGAAAACAACAATTGGCATCTTTCAGGCAACGAATGTTTGCATACCGTGAAAACATGTCATGGCCTGCCAAAGGAACCACCAGAAAACAATTTGAGGACATGCTTGAGTTATTATTTAACTTTGGTAAACAAAATCCCAAATATTATAAATCTATTCGTGCAGAATTTGCCGCATGGATACTTCATAAAAAAGATAAACATTTATCATCGTTAGCAAAAAAATATTTTAAGCAGCTATATGAAATCTTTGATAAACAGATGCAAGAACTGCGAAAAAACATACATTCTAACTTTTGGGACGATATCATAGTATTTGAATATGGAATACCTTCCGACCAAAAGCGACGTTTAAAAAAGATTATTACCGAAACTGTTTTTCTTGAAGAATCTATTCGCTTAATATATGGGCAATCTACTTTTACTGTAGATAAAATTCCGCGTGAAAGCCTATGGATTACCAGGTTACAATCTTTTAGTGATTTTCGGCATTATCGTTTAACAATAAACTCTGCAAATAACAAGCACTATGATCTCCATTTGGTAGTTACACGAAATGAAAAACAAAAAAGAGATGAAATAGATTTATATTGGAATGCTTTTCTGTCTGATTATCCTTTTGATTTACCCGTTTTATCCTCTTTGGGAATCAGCAACGATAAATATGGGGTAAGATCTAGTCAGTATCAGGGTGGCTTAAGAGTATGGGAAAAGATAAGACAGATGTCAGAAATCCATCAGTGGGCAGGAAATTCGGAGCCATATGCGTGGCATCAATTATTCATCAAATCTTTTGCCATTATTTTCAGGGCATGGAAAATTAGCCAGAGAATAATTATTCCGGGAGCGGTTTCACCTTTAAATATAATGGTTCCTGAATTGGATTTCAAAGAGAGTGCTACTATTATTTCATTAACAGGATATGAAAAATATAAAAACATAGAAGATTTAATAGTCCCAATGATTAAAAATTTCTATCAAAAAACCATTGCTTTATATCCATGGGCTGTTGCCGATTTAAAATTCGACTGGATTTATAAAGCTATGATTGAAAGTTTAGGAAAAGAGGAGACTTTCAAATTGCTTGAGGAATGGCGTAAATATATAAAATCTACCAGCGATGAATATTTAAAATCCTTGGAAATTGAAGATTCTATTGATAGTTTTATAAAAGAACAACGAAACAATCATTACTATCCACTGAAAATTCATAGTGCCATTTCACAGTACAATCAATGGTTAAAAGTTAATCCCGGAGCGACGAAAGAAGCGAGAGAACAAACACTGTATGAGATTTTTGACCTGTTTAAAATATATAAACACAACGAAGTTGACCGTTTCTATTTTTACCGACATACATACTTTAATCATTCCGGTGAGATAACAAGAAAAGCTTTTGACCTGCTCTTAAAAAAAATGGATCATATTCCAAAAACAGAAACTATTCAGTTAATAGAATTATCTGATTTACAATCAACTTTAACCAATCCCACTGACCGTAGAATTTTTAGTAAAATGGTCTTTCCTAAAATGAAACTATATCAGGAAATGGATATTGTAAAAGTTGTAGATAAAAACAAGGAACAGATAACCATACAAACAATCATAAAAGATAAGATAGGGTTAAATTATACTATGAGGGAACCCCGTGATGCAACAGAAGTAGGAAAATTGTATCAGTTATTTTATGAAGAAAATTATCCTAAAACCCCTTCCGTAATGGATAAGCATTTTGTGGTTACAGATAAATTTGAAAGAGTAGTTGGCGGCATTTGTTACAGGGAATTGGAAAACAACATTATATTATTGGATGGAACCGCTGTAACCAGCCCACTTCAAGGAAAAGGAATTGGATCTGCAATGGTTAATGATTTTTTCACACGAATGGCTACAAAAGGAGTAGCCACAATAAAAGCTCATTATTTATTAGGAAATTATTTTCTTAAACATAATTTTAAAGTGGATAAAAAATGGGGTGCACTTGTTAAACATCTGGAATAATTTTTAAAATTGATTTAAAATATCATTTTAGCTGAAAAGTTTAAAATTTCTTTAAAATTGAGTTGCATGTTTGCACGGAACAAATCTAATATTATAAAAAATGAAAAAATTAATTTTCTTATTTATTACCTTGGTAATTATGGTTCCGGCATTTTCACAAACTTCCGCTAAGTCAAGTGTAAATCCATACGATAAACTTGATCAGGTACTTTCCCCATTTGAAGATATGACAGAATATGCTCTGGATGGAAATATAGCAGCTGTTAACAAAGCTATGGTGCACATTGAAAAGTTACAAAAAGAAGGAATCTTTAGTAGCAACTTAACGAATAGTGACTTTTTTAACCAAAAAACTGCAGAACTAAAAAAGTTAGTTATAAAAAAAGATTTACAAAAAGCATCCTTAATTTCGGCAAGCCTTTTTAAAAACAATATGACCCATTTTAAATATGCATCTAGCCTTAAGCGTCAACTGCAAATAGAACATTTAGACTATATGGGATATCAGATTTTAGCTTTATTAAAACAAAATAAAGCAGACTGGAAAGCGGTTGCAGATGCCGTTGCTATTGGTCAAAAAAACTGGTTAGCCTTAAGTGCTAAAGTTAAAGACTATAATATGAAGGATTCTTTTAATCAACTTTTTAAAGGATTAAATTTAAGTATAAAACAAAAAAATAATCAAATGATTACTATTTTATGTTATATGGACCTAAGTCTTGTTGATGTTTTGGAGTCTTCCTTTAAATAAATTATTCATTAAATAATTTTTATTAGCCGGTGAAAGGACTTTGTTCTATTACCGGTTTTTTTATATTACAAAGCTTGTTAAAGCATAGCTGATTACAACTATTTTTTTGCAATCATCATTTATTCAATAAACCAGACAAAATATTAGGTATCTTTGAAAGACATATTGATATACTTTTAATCTATGATAAAATCAGAATATAATGATATGCTGGATTTTTATCACCTTACTTTTTACGGAGAAATAACATCGGAAGAACTTATTTCTTTTGTCAAAAAAATGGAGAATAATAGTGAATACCCTAAAGTAATTAAGATACTTACAGAAACTGACAATGCAAAAATTAAAATTGACACATATGACCTTCCTAAAATCCTTAACGAAGCCAATAAAGCCAAAAAGCGGTTTGACTTAATTATTCATGCCGTTGTAATTAATAAACCCTTTATAACAGCATTGGCTTTTCTGTATCAAAAAAAAATGAATCTATCTCACCATAAATTTAAAATATTTTCCAATAAAGAAGCTGCTATTGAATGGTTAACTGAGTTTAACTAATAAACATCTTTTTTTGATTAAAGTAAGTCCATTAAATTAGGTTTGCTATTTAAACTAATTTCAAATTTAAAATTTAACAATATTTTTCTTTTATCAATATATTTTTTGGATAAAAAGATATAAATTTGCAACTGAAAATATTAATGGTTCTTCGGGGCAGGGTGATTTCATAGTGATTAATTTCAATAGAAAAATTCCCGACCGGCGGTAAAAGTCCGCGACTTCCGAATTTCGGAATTGAAATGGTGAAATTCCATTACCGACAGTAAAGTCTGGATGATAGAAGAATAAAAAATACTAATTAAACTTTTTTATTATAATAAAAAAGTTTAAAAGTATTTTAATGGTAATGCCCCGAATAGCCTTTTGGGGTTTTTTTATGAAAGAATTTAATAATAAAACAGATAAAGGTCAAGATGCATTTTATATGCAAATGGCCATTGAACTTGCGAAAAAAGGAAGAGGATTTACTAGTCCTAATCCTCTGGTAGGTGCTGTAATAGTTAAAAACAATATTGTAATTGGAGAGGGTTATCATGAGTATTATGGCGGTCCACATGCGGAAGTCAATGCCATAAAGAATGCAAATTCAGATATTAATGGAGCTACAATATACCTAACTCTGGAACCTTGTTCACATTATGGCAAAACTCCCCCCTGCTCTCTTGCCATTATTCAAAACAAATTATCCAGGGTTGTTATTGGATCATTAGATCCAAATCCACTTGTTTCAGGAAAAGGAATTGAAATGATTCGTAATGCAGGCATCCGGGTAGATACAGGAATTTTGGAACAAGAAACCCAAAAGCTGAATGAGGTTTTTTTTAAATTTATTCAAACTAAAGAACCCTTTATATTGATGAAGACTGCTATGAGTCTGGATGGAAAAATTGCCACCCGCAACGGTGATTCCAAATGGATTTCCGGAGAACAGTCACGTAGCAAAGTTCATCAAATGAGAAATGAATATTCGGCTATAATGGTGGGAATTAACACGGTAATAAATGACAACCCATTATTAAATGTTAGAAACATTTCCGGAAAAACGAAAAACCCTATTCGTATAATTATAGATTCTAAAGCACGTACACCTCTTGATGCAGATATTGTTAATACGCCGGAAATTTCTCCGGTTATAGTAGCAGTAACAAAAAAAGCTAAAAAAGAAAATATAGATAAGCTTTCAAGGAAAGGAATTAAAGTAATTGTTTGTCCCGAAAAAGAAAAAGCAATTGATTTAAAATATCTAATAAAAGAAATTGGTAAACTAAATATCGACAGCATTTTGCTGGAAGGAGGTGGGACTTTAAACTTTGGTGCTATTGAGCAAAATATTGTTGACAAAGTAATAACCTTTATCAGTCCTAAAATTATTGGCGGAAAAGAAGCTGCTACCCCTGTTGAAGGTGTCGGATTCAAGAGGATTGCTGATACGGTTGAACTGGAAAAATTAAATTATACATTATCAGGTAATGATATCATGGTTGAAGGTTATATAAAAAAGAATTAGTCATGTTTACAGGAATTATTGAAGAAACAGGAATTGTAAAAGAAATTACCCGAGGGAGTAAATCAGCCACTCTGCGCATTCAGGCCTCAAAAGTTTTAGAAGAAACATATATAGGAGATAGTATTAGCACTAACGGAATATGTTTAACAGTTGTTGCACAGAATAATAATTCGTTTACTGTTGAAGTTATGGCAGAGACACTCCGTAAAACAAATTTGAATAAACTTTCTCCGGGTAATAAAGTAAATCTCGAAAGAGCTTTAAAATTAAGTGATAGGTTAGGTGGACACTTAGTAAGCGGACATATTGACGGAACCGGAATAATTACATCTATAGTTAAAGAAGATATAGCACGTATCATCAAGATAAAAACCACATCTGAATTATTAAAATATATTATTCCTAAAGGATCTGTAGCTCTTGACGGCATTAGTCTTACAGTAGTTTCTGTTGCTGATTCTTTTTTCACTGTATCTGTTATTCCACATACAGCTTCAGGAACAACATTGTTGAGAAAAGACATCGGAGAAACAGTAAATATAGAAACTGATATGATTGCAAAATATACCGAACAATTGTTATTTTACAGAGAAAATAAATCAACAGACAAAGAAAAAAAAGATTCCATCAATATGGAATTTCTAAATAAGAACGGTTTTTATTAAAATATTAAAAATAACCATAAAAAATGAAGGATTTTAATTCAATAGAAGAGGCCATCAACGACCTGAGAGAAGGAAAAATGATAATAGTAGTTGACGATGAACGCCGTGAAAATGAAGGTGATTTAATCATGGCTGCTGAAAAAGTAACTCCTGAATCCATTAACTTCATGGCAAAAAATGCAGGAGGATTGATTTGCATGCCTATTACAGGAAAACGATTAAAAGAACTGGAAATAGGTATGATGGTTGAAGAGAATACAGACTCTCACAAAACTGCTTTTACTGTTTCTATAGATGCAGCATCGAGTACGACTGGTATTTCTGCATTTGAAAGGGCTGCGACCATAAAAAAAGTTATTGACCCAATGGCAAAGCCAAAAGATTTTAATCGTCCCGGACACATATTTCCATTAGAATCGAAGGAAGGCGGTGTATTGGTTAGAGCAGGACATACAGAAGCTTCGATAGATTTGATGCATATTGCAGGGCTTTATCCTGCAGGAGTTATTTGTGAGATTATGAATGATGACGGCACCATGGCCAGGGTTCCAGAACTAATAAAATTCAAAGAAAAACACAACCTGAAATTAATTACCATTGCCGATTTAATTGAATACCGTCGCCATAATGAGAAACTAATTAAAAAAGTTTCTGAAGCTCAGATGCCAACAAAATATGGCAATTTCCGTGCCCATGGTTATTTGAACACAATTACCGGCGAACATCATATAGCTATGACAATGGGAAACATACGTGAAGAAAAACCTGTTTTGGTTCGTGTACACTCTGAATGTCTTACAGGAGATGTATTTGGATCCTTACGATGTGATTGCGGAGAACAACTTGATGAAGCGATGAAACAAATTGCAAAAGAAGGACGCGGCATCTTGTTATATATGCGTCAGGAAGGACGAGGTATTGGTTTATTAAATAAATTAAAAGCATATCATTTGCAAGATGAAGGAATGGATACTGTAGAAGCTAATCATGCATTGGGATTTGCCGCTGATCTAAGGGAATATGGTATAGGAGCTATGATACTTGCTGATTTAGGAGCTAAAGATTTAAAGTTAATGACCAATAATCCCAAAAAAATATCAGGGATTAAAGGCTTTGGTTTAAAAGTTGTTGAACGTGTGCCTTTAATTATTAACCCCAATGAAAAAAATCTTTATTATCTTGAAACAAAAGAAAGAAAAATGGGACATGATTTAAAGATAATGCATTTTGCCAAATAAAAACATTTAACATCCTAACAAATTAAAATATAATACTTTAATCAATAATTAAAAAAGAATAAAATGAAAATAATTGAAGGAAATTTAAAAGCTGATAAGCTTAAGTTTGGAATTGTTGTAGGAAGATTCAATGAGTTTATAGGTAGTAAGTTACTTGCCGGATCTATTGATGCCCTGGTTCGCCATGGAGCAGATAAAGAATCGATAGAAACTGCATGGGTACCGGGAGCATTTGAAATCCCCCTTGTTGCAAAAAAAATGGCGAAAAGCGGAAAATACGATGCTGTTATTTGCCTTGGCGCAATAATACGAGGAAGCACACCACATTTCGACTTTGTTGCCAGCGAAGCTGCAAAAGGAGTAGCAATGGTTTCTCTGGAGAGCGAAATTCCTGTAAGTTTTGGAATTCTAACAACAGAAAATATTGAACAAGCTATAGAAAGAGCAGGAACAAAGGCAGGGAATAAAGGATTTGATGCGGCAATGAGTGCAATTGAAATGGCTAATCTGATAAAATCACTTTAATTTGAATTTCCAATAATATTTCTTCCTTGCTTTTTAATTAAAAAACAAAAATGACATATTTTGAAATAGACTTATTAAGAAATAAAAAGAAATCCACTAAACAATTTCTAAAAGGTATTGCTTTTATAATTATTAGCATAATATGGATAAGTCTAAAAGAAACAGGATATGGAAAAATGACTTCATTTGACTGGTTACTTTTCGGCATTTTCATATTGGCAGGAATATTTCAAATTACAGAAAATTATGGCTTTACTATTTCCCCAATTTTGGGAAAAGCATTTATCAAACTTTCAGATGATAATATATCATACAAAAAGGATATATTTTCAAATGAATGTGTCATATTTTGGAATAATATTAAGTCGATACAATATCATGGAAACAATTTGATAATCCACCTTTTAAGCAGCAAAAATGAAAGCGTTATTTGTTCTTTAAAAGATATTTCAAATGAAAAACAACAAAAATTAAAAAAATTATTAACACAAATTTCAAAAAATAAAAATATCAATAAAGATATCGAAGACTAATTTTTTAAAAAAAATCAATATTAAACAAAAAAAAATTTAAAATACGATTGTTTGTTTCAAACAAAATCCTATTTTTGCACTCCCTAATGAAAACAGGGAAATGTTCATATTCATTTTAGTTCGGGGTATAGCGCAGTCCGGTTAGCGCACCTGCTTTGGGAGCAGGGGGTCGCAGGTTCGAATCCTGCTACCCCGACAAATAATTCAGTCGGAGAGGTGGGTGAGTGGCTGAAACCACCGGTTTGCTAAACCGGCGTCCCGCTTGAAGCGGGACCGGGGGTTCGAATCCCCCTCTCTCCGCAAAGCAAAAAGCCGGCAATAACCGGTTTTTTTGTTTTTTAATATGTCAAAAGTGTACTTTTGTAAGAAATAAAAAACAAAAAATTTCGTGAGCGCAGCGAGCAGACCTTTTTGCTTTGAACCCATCCCCCAACGTGATCAATGCAGTTAATCCCCCTGACTAGTCCTAAAATAAGTTTAAAGTTTTAATAATTAATACTGCAATAAGTTTACAGTTTGATTTACGTCCTGTTCTTGCTTTACAATAGTACTATTTTTCTTGTAATAATTCTTCCATAATTTATTTAATTTTAGTTTTTCTGTGGATTGATGCACCTGATTAGGTGTTAAGTTACTTATACTCATATGTGGTCTTTCATTATTATATAAATTCACAACAGCTTTTAATAACTCTTTAGCTTCTTTTAAAGTGTTTACTTTATAGATATGTAAATATTCTTCTTTTATAATTCCATTTATTCTTTCAGCAACTGCATTTTCAAGAGGATCTCCATTTTCAGTCATACTTATTTTTATATTATAATCCTGCAATAACTTTACATACGAATTACTGCAATATTGTATTCCTCTGTCGGAGTGATGGATTAAGTTAGTTGGTTCTGTTTTCAAATCGTCTAGTGCCATTTTTAATGCTTGTATAGTCTCAACTGTTTCTAATGTTTTGGCCACATAATAACCAACAATTTTATGAGAATATACATCCATTATAAAACTAATATATACGTGTTTTTCTCCTATTTTCCAGTAGGTTATATCGCTTACCCATAATTGGTTAATTGCTGTTGGGGTAAACTCTCTAATGAGATTAGGATATTTTCTAAATCTATGATAGGAGTTTGTTGTACTTATTTTTCTTTTCCGTTTTCTAACTAATAAATGATTGGTATATAAAAGATTAAACAAAGCATCTCTACCCATTTTAATTTGATACTCCTTGAAGAATGGTTGCAACATATCAAAAAGTTTTCTTGTTCCTATTCTTGGATGATTTTTTCTAATTTCTTTGACTTTGTCAACAACTATATGATGTTGATTAACGACTTCATATGCTTTCCAAGAATGAGTGTAATAAGCCTGTCTGGTAATACCAAACCAACCACATAGTTTGGCTAATCCTATGCGTGAAAATGTATTTTTCATTTCTTCTATGGTTTGGTATTGTACTTTTTTCTAATCGGAATATTAAACTCTTTTTCCGCTATATCAACCATTGTAGAGTAGGCTATAGCTTTCATATCAGCATCTTTTAACTTTTTTTCGAGTTCTTCAACTCTTTTTTTCAATTGAAGTGTTTCAAAGTCATCAAAAGAATTTCTAGTTTCCTTTTTTGCTTTCTTTCTAGTCATTACAGTAGTTTTGGTGTCAAAGTTAGGTCTTCTTGTTTTAACAGAGGTATCATACCCTAATTGTCTCATCCAACGTAATAACTGTCCGTGTTCTTCCGGCTGACCAGTATATTTTTCCCAAATTTGTGCTTTTGTACATCCAGTTGATAATAATTCGTTAATGATA
>WGGC01000082.1 GCA_015491905.1 Bacteroidales bacterium
AAGAAATTTTATTAAACAAAGAAGAATTTAAATTATTTGACCAGGACGACCAGTTTGGTTTCTTTTATGATGAAGATGGTTGGCCTACGGAAAACGCAGACGAAGAATTTGATTCCAATGTAGATTCCCTGTACGAAAAATATGAATATATTGTAGTCGATTTCCAAGATAACATTTACGGTTTAAAAAATGGAAAGAAAGAATTGGAGATGAGTGGTGTTATTGAATCTTTTGATATTGCAAGAGAAGTAAAAGAAGAATAAAATGTGTATTTCCCACGCATGTGAAACATCAGAAAAGCCTTGGTATGGAGAAAAGAAATACCGACTGGCCGATTTCTTTGACCAGTGGTGGGATATTTACAAGCAATCACCCAAAGAGCTTATTTACGAAGAACAGTACAAAGCAGTAAATGCAATACGCCTATGCAGGACAGAAGCCTTGGGTGTTGATTACTATTCCTGTCCTGATTGCGGAGAGATAACAAAAGTATATCATAGCTGTAAAAACAGGTTCTGTCCCACATGCAGTTGGCAGGACACCCTTAAATGGGCTGAAAAGATAAAGACCCGAATGATGGATCTCCCCCATCGCCATGTTGTAATGACCCTGCCTCATCAATTGAATGCATTAATAAAAGCGAACAAAAATGAATTACTCTCTTTGCTGATGCGTGTTGCTTCTGATACTTTTAAAGACTGGATAAAAAACAAATACCATTTAAAACCGGGTATCATTTCGGTACTTCACACTTTTGGAGAAACAAAAGATTACCATGTACATGTTCACATGATATTATCGTGGGGAGGAATAGGCATGAAGAGTCCGACACTACAAAAAATAGAAGAAGAATATGTAAATTATGATTTTCTCAAAAAGAAATTCCGGTGCAAGTATGAAGACGGATTAATAGCATTGTTTGATGCCAATAAACTACAACACGAATTTTTTAACCGAAAAGAATTCATGAAGTTTATCAAACAATTAAACAAAAAAAAGTGGATAATTCACTTGGAGGATCCAATGGAGATTCCGACGCAGGTTATTCGTTATATTGGCCGGTACTCAAAGCGGGCATGTTTGAGCGAATATAAAATCACCAAAATGGAAGGAGAGGCCATATCTTTCAAATACAAAGACTACAAAACAAAAGGCAGAGATAATAAACCCATAGAAAAAGAATTAATGTTGAATTACAGAGATTTCTTTCCCCGATTATTGCAACATGTACCCTTGAAGTATTTCAGGCTTGTCAGATATTACGGATTGTATTCAAACAGGTCATCCATTCCCCAGGAGTTTTTATACGATGAAACGGAAAATCAAGAAACAAAAACACAAGAAAACTGGGAAGAACTACAACTGGAAAAAACAGGGACAAATCCATTAATTTGCGAAACATGTCAAAAAAGAAAAGTCTATATTTTCACAAAACTAAAAAGCAGGCGAAATAACAAAACCATAACCTTTAAACGTATGCATTTAAATAAAGAAAAATTTCGAAAGCAAGTTGCCGCATAAAAACTACGGGAGAGGTATGTCCGGACGTGAAAATTAATTAAAATAATAGTAAAAAAGACAATATTTGACAGAAATAATGAATGGAAAAATGAAAAAAAGCTTTCAAGAATAAACTATCTTTGGACATGAAAAACGGAAAAAATAAGAGAAATAAATTAAAACCCTATAAAAAAGGAATAAAAAGAAAAAGCACATACGTACAACAATGTATATAAAAAATAAGCGAGATTGAAGTACTATCGAGATTTGTAGTCCGCTTCAATATTCTTGTTTATTGAAAGATCCGGACTTCGCAATCGCTTACTTTTCATATACTTAACGTTAGAAACAATGCGGTTGAATCAGTATAAAATAAAAACTTAAAATAATAATAATAAAGGTGATAAAAATTAAATGGACAGCAGTTATTTTATTGGTAGTTATATCAATCAATTTTACAGCTTGCCAAAAAAAACCGTTAAGATTAGAGAATCCACTCAACGGCAGAACAACAGCTGTTTTCAATCCAAATAAAACTTACGGAACGGTAACTGATATTGACGGCAATATATACAAAACCATTAAAATAGGCGACCAGGTCTGGATGGCAGAGAATCTTCGAACAACCCATTACCGAAACGGTGACGCGATACCTAATGTAACCGAAGACAGTATATGGGGCAGCCAGGAAACAGGGGCTTACTGCAATTACAACAACACGGAAGACTTGGATACGATTGCCACTTATGGCCGTTTGTATAACTGGTATGCGGTGAACGACAGCCGGGGACTGGCCCCCAAAGGCTGGCATATCCCTACCATAACGGATTGGGACAGGCTTATTGATTACCTTGGAGGTGATACCATTGCGAGCAACAAATTAAAGGAAGTTGGCGATTTGCATTGGGCAGACTCATTCGAATCGACCAATAGCAGCGGATTTACAGCATTACCCGGTGGCTGGCGTTATTTATCAGAAAATACAGTCCAGATGAGATTTTATGGTGCTTGGTGGGCAATGCCCGGCTACAATGCTACTTCAGCACCTTTTCTTTGTTTGTTTTTCTTCGATTCAAAAGTTTGGAAAGGCATTAATTTTAAGGTTAACGGTTATTCTGTCCGTTGCATAAAAGATAAAAACTAATTACAAAAAACGCAGAAGCCGAAAAGCGTAAACAGAGTAGGCAATAAATTAAAAAATTACCATTATGAAACATTCTTTCAGATTTTTAATTGTTGTTGTTTTCCTGTAAAAACAGGAAATGTATATGGTTGCAATGTGATTAGCAAATATCTGTTGTATCCAAACCCAAAAATAAAAAATTCAGAAAATATAGAAATACATTTTAAAATAAAATGATGAACTTGCAAAAACAAAAAAATAACTTTCGTCATTAACGCACTGTTTCTAACAACGGCTCATAGTGCATGCCGCAAATTATTGTAAATATGACAATTAAGCATTAAATGAACATATCGGTAAACAGAAAAATATAACGTTGAAACTGCGGCACGCACCATAGCCCTAAACGTTGGCGGTAATAAAAAATGATAGTTGAAATACTAAATATTAGAATAAAACAGGCATACAGAATATTGTCTCAAATTGGTTTGTTCCGTACGATTGTTTTGTTTGGATTTATAGCTCCGTTTATAATAT
>WGGC01000083.1 GCA_015491905.1 Bacteroidales bacterium
CCCGGAAGGTGGAAATTTATCATTCGTTTAATTGGGGATTCGGGAATTCCCGGAACCTTTGGTTCGGGATTGCAAATCCCGAACAGCGGGGGGAATCTTTCATTTCTTGAACCCCATATAAATTAAGAACACACCAAAAAGGAATAACAATATTAATGAACTCATATTTTTATATGGATTCTCATGTTCATATAAGAAAATATTATTATCCTTATTTGTTTTTAACTTAATAATATCTCCTTCTTTGAGTTCTTTACACGACAAAACACCTATTCCTTTAGCATATATCTTCCCATTATATTCAAACTTAATATTATAATGCCATTTAGTTGTAAAACAATTAGGTACATAAACAACTTTAACATTAACAATATATCCGTTTTTGTAAGTTACCAACTCACGATAATTGAATTTTAGAAAAAAAATACATCCAATAACAAATACAATTCCTGCTATTTTATAGAAAGTTTTCATTGGAAATTAGGTAATAAAGGTGTAACTACTTTTGTATTGTCTGCTGGCATAACCATAGGTGCTGGAGTATAAGCCGCATTACTACCATTACTATTATACATAGATATAACTCCCCCTACTACTTTTTCAACAACCTTTGATGTAGTAACACTTACAGCCTGATTAACGTTTTTAGCTGTATTTAATTCACCCTGTGCAGTAGCAACTGCTGCCGCTCTACTTGCTCTTGGGTTTACCCCAGCTACTCTTACAGCTCGGTCTAGTTGTTTTTCAATTTGCTTAGTTGGCATTACATTTTTCGTCGATACTCCATCTGCAAGCTGACCTATAGCAATATCAACTACAACCTGTGTCGGACTTATAGTACCCTCAGTAGCTTGCTGTTTGGTCATAGATTCCGCAGCATTTACAATCATACCTCCAGCAACAGCACGTGTAGTTGTAATGGTGGCTTCGGCTGCAAGGCTTGAAAGTCCACCAGTCGCAGCTCCAGCTAGAGCAGATGCAACAATAGTAGTGCCATTAACATCCGTCCACGGATTTTCATTTCCTGTAGCATAATTCACTGCTACCTGAGAACCATAGTCCACGGCAGCTCCTATAACAGCCCCTATAATACACCATGGACAATTACCATCAGGGTCATTTAACTTTATTGGATTATTCCATGCATATTGATATGGGGATTTAGAAATTTGATTTGGATGTCCTGACAATTTATCTAAGATATGCCACCTCCCCAACCCCGCATCATAAAACCGTGCCCCGTAATCGTACCAGTCCAGTCCATAGTCGTCTTGTAGTTCCTTTCCGTTATACTGGTATTTCTTTGCGCCGGCGCTGCCGAGGGAGGTGGTGAGGTTGTTGTAGCCTTTTTGGGTGAGGCCGAAGGGGTAGTAGTTGATTTTTTTTACAATGGCCACCGTGCCGGCATTGCGCATGAAACTCAGGCGGTTGTTGCCCAAATGGCCTTTGTATTGGTACACATAGCGGTATCCCGTGGCATCTTTGTAAATGTAGCCTTCGGGTTGTGCAATGAACTGCAACACGCCGTTTTCGTATTGGAAATTATTTTGGTAGTCTGCTGTACTTTTCATTTGTCGGTTTTCATAATTGTTTCCGGCGGGGTAAAGATAGGAAATTTTGGTTTTTTATGGTACTGATAAATCAGGTAATGCAATAGTAAGAGAGTGGAGGCTTTGAAGTTTTCGGTTTGTATAGTATGGCCCAAATTTCGTTCCCGCACAAGCCGGGCGGGAAGACCTGTGCGAGAAGGGGATGTTCCCAAACCGAAATTAAAGTCGGGTTCGGGCAATCCTGCTTTTTTGCAGTAGTTCACGATATTTATGGTAAATTTCATGCGGACAATGAAACATCCTTTTAGTTTTTAAATTGACAAGCCTTTCTCCAAAATATCAATTAAATCATCGAAATAAGGATGCCATTGATTATATTTATTTTGTATAAAATATGAAACTTCCAAACCTTTAAGAATCATAAGGAAAACGTCAAGTAAAACATCTGCTTTATCTCCCTGATCTATAAACAGGCCATCGGAAACGCCCTGGTTAATAATTCTTTTAAACTGTTCTTTCTCCCACCGGTCTAATGCATGACGCAATGTATCTACAAAACCAAAATGATCATGAAAGTCGGCATTTAATGTTTCTCTGTAATTTGGAGATTCTTTTAGGATTTCCATCCTTAACATTAAATACGATTTAAATTTTTCAGCTGCATTTTTGTTAGGATCTGTTACTACTAATGCCAACTCCCTTCTTAGGTGTAATAACTCTTTATCTACAACCTCATAAAATAAGGCTTCTTTATCTTTAAAATAATAATAAATAGAACCTTTAGCTTTCTGAGACGCTCTGGCAATATCTTCCATAGAGGTTTTATGAAAACCGTGTTTTGCAAATAATTCAGATGCAATTGTTAATATTTTATTTTTAGTACCTTTCATGAATAATTTTTTTAACCGTTTTGTTAGTGCTGCCTAAATTTGTATTTGAATATTTAATTGATATTTAGTTTTTTATAATACATTAATCTGTTTATCAATATTTTTATATTATATATGACCGAATCCGTTAAAACGTGCAAAAATAAGAGATATTATTATTCATTATCAATAAAAAGGAAAAATATAAGTAAATCGGGGAGGAAATAAATCAACCACAATGGTTTATTATTATTTTTGCGGAAAAATACATAATAATGGAAAAAAAGGCATTTGTTTGTGTTAAATGTGGTAATACAGAATATGAAGTTGATCAGATTCGTACTACAGGCGGATATTTGGCAAAATTGTTTAATGTCCAAAATAAGAAATTTGTTGTTGTTTCTTGTACAAATTGTGGTTATAGTGAATTATATAAAAGGAAAACAAGCACACTTGGTAATGTAGTAGATTTTTTAGCTGATTAAAATTTCAAAATTATTACCAATAAATTAAATACGTTTATGGCAAAACAGGAAGATTTATTTAAGAAAATAATTGCACACGCAAAAGAGTACGGATTTGTTTTTCCGTCTAGTGAAATATATGACGGGTTAAGCGCTGTATATGATTATGGTCCGAATGGTGTAGAGTTAAAAAAGAACATTCGTGATTTTTGGTGGAAATCTATGGTTCAGATGCATGAAAATATTGTAGGTATTGACGCTGCTATTTTTATGCATCCTACTGTTTGGAAGGCTTCCGGTCATGTAGATGCTTTCAGCGACCCACTTATTGATAATAAAGACTCCAAAAAAAGATATAGGGCAGATGTTTTAGTTGAAGATTACTTATCAAAAATTGAAACAAAAATAAATAAAGAGATTGCAAAAGCACGAAAACGCTTTGGCGATAGCTTTGATGAGAAACAATTCAGGGAAACTAATCCCAGAGTTGTAGCTAATATTGCCAAAAGTGAAGAAATAAAAGAAAGATTATACTCTTCATTGGAGAAAGAAGACATGGCTGCTGTTAAACAGTTGATTGAAGACCTGGAAATTGCAGATCCCGTTTCGGGTTCAAAAAACTGGACTGATGTAAGGCAGTTTAATTTAATGTTTAACACCCAAATGGGTTCTACTTCCGATGGCGCTATGGAAATATTTCTTCGTCCTGAAACAGCACAAGGAATTTTTGTGAACTATCTTAATGTTCAAAAAACCGGGAGAATGAAAATTCCTTTTGGTATTGCTCAGACAGGAAAAGCTTTTCGAAATGAAATTGTAGCACGTCAGTTTATCTTTCGTATGCGTGAGTTTGAACAAATGGAAATGCAGTTTTTCGTTCGCCCCGGAACTGAGATGAAATGGTTTTCATACTGGAAAGAACAGAGATTAAAATGGCACCTTTCTACAGGAATTCCCGAAGAAAAATATCGTTTTCATGATCATGAAAAATTAGCGCATTATGCTAATGCAGCTACGGATATCGAATTTGAATTTCCTATTGGGTTTAAAGAGCTGGAAGGTATTCATTCGCGTACTAATTTCGATTTAAGTGCTCATGAGAAGTTCTCCGGAAAAAAGCTGCGTTATTTCGACAGCGAAATAAATGAAAGCTATGTGCCTAATGTGGTGGAGACTTCAATAGGCCTCGACAGAATGTTTTTGGCAGTTTTGAGCCATTCATATACGGAAGAAAAACTTAATGACGGTTCAGAACGGGTAGTTATGAAACTTCCACCTTTTCTCGCTCCTACTAAACTGGCCGTATTTCCTTTAACAAAAAAAGACGGGTTGCCGGAAAAAGCCAGAGAGATTATGGATAAGGTAAAAATGGACTTTATGTGTTTTTATGAAGAAAAAGATACCATTGGCAAGCGCTACCGCCGTCATGATGCTATAGGAACACCTTATTGTATTACTATTGACCATCAGACATTACAAGACAATACTGTTACCATAAGAGAAAGAGATACTATGGAACAAATCAGGATCCCTGTAAATAAAATACATGATATTGTTTCCGAAAGGTTGAAAGTAGTTTATTAACAGAGAGTTTAAACCATAAAAAAAGCTGCCCTTCTCAGGCAGCTTTTTTTATGGTAATTTAATTGCTATCTCAATTTAAAACTAGTGTGTCCTATCAAACTATTTCCTTCATAAATATCAACATTATATGTTCCCTTGGCAAGAGCTTTGGTTTTACGTCTCGACCAGAAAACACAAATATCCATAGCAGTATTTTCGTAGTTTATTTCTTTTAAAATACTATATTGTAGTTTATTACCTTTATACATAAAAGAAAATTCATCACTATCATTAGGTGTGAGAATTTTTTTGTTGGGTTGTGCAATTCTAATATAAACGTTTTTATTTCCCGGAGTAGTAATTTTATTTGCTCCCAATGTAAAACAAACTTTTAGTTTGTTAATTCTTTTAATTTTATCAGTTTTCCTTTCACGGCCACTACCTGTAATATGAATACCTTCAGCATTTACATTATATGCAGGTATAACACTTGCAACAGCAACTTTACTTGATAGGTTTTCTTTTTCTTTTAAAAGAGTTTTGTTCTTTTTCTTTTCAACCTGAACCAATTCTTTAATTTTGTGATTTTCTGTTTTCAGCTTTTTATTAACCCTGTATAAAGAGTCAAGCTGACGAACAAAACCTTGTTCAATATGTTGTAACTGAGTGATTTTCTTTTTTACTTTAAAATATTCCCAGCGATATCCCAGTAATTTTTTAATTTTATGGGCATCAGCCATTATAAGACTGTCTTTTTTTACTAATGAATCAGATAATTGTCCATACTTTGCTTTTAGCTGGTCATGTGATTTTATTAAGCTGTTAAGCTGGTTTGTTAGTTCAATTTTCTGGGCTTCTTTTTCAGATTTTAATGATTTTACATCTCCCTGAACTACGAATGCCCAAATAGCAAATCCAATGGCAATTGCGATAAAAATAATCAGCGCAATAATTAATCCTGTATTTTTCTTTGGATTATTACTTACTGCAGAATTGTTTTGATTTTCCATTATTTAATAAATTTTGTTTTTGATTATATCAATTGCAAAAGTAATAAACAATAAGATATTTTGTTACAACTAACTAGATATTTTTATGTTGGTTGTAATTTAGACTAAATCCATACTATTTTTTGCACTAATAATGAAATTATAAAAAGTAAAAAAAATGCCCCTGGGAAGGGCATTTTTTTATTTTTAAGCAAGGGAAAGGTTTTTGTATAGGACTTTGAGATTATGGGGGTTTTCATATTTTATCAACTTCACTTTTCTGCCTTTTTCTTCACAAATAGGACAATGTTTTAGTTTGAGAGGGTAAATGTAATCGCAATGAGGACAGTAGTAAAAATCCACTTTTGATGAATTTCTTTTTTCTTTTAATAATACGTATAAGCCGTAAATTGGAGTAAATAAAATAGTTAAAAAGAAAGTTTTTAGTGCTTCTTCCTGATTCTCTACTCCAAAAAGCGTTAGAATGAAAGTTATAACCAAATAAATTGCTATTGCTGTTATTAACATATTATTTTGTTCTTAAAAGGCAACTTTACTTAGCAATTTGCTTGCCATAATTTACAAAAAACACTATAGCAATAAGTTGGAGATATAAATAATATTTTAGAGGATGAAAAGGTATTTATAAATTACAAATCATTTACGAATTCGTAACAAAACCAAAAGTCCTTTTACGTTTTTGGAAATTAATAACCTGGGTTCGACATAAGACTTTAGCTACAGAAAGTCAACAGGGAGTAAGATTTGGAGAAAAAAACAGAGGGAATAGCGGGCTATTTCAAGGTTTTTTTTCTTTAAAGATGGCTTTTTGTTGGCTTTCCCTAAAGGGTCATGATAATTTTCTCCTATACTTCCGCAAAATTCTTCGAATCATCCTGATAGTCCCGCGAAATTTTGCATCGTCCAGGAAAAAATTATCTATGACTTAAGCAAAATCTTACGTCCAGCTCAGGTTAATAGAAATAAATTATATGATGGTTTACACCATATGTCATGAAGTTCAAAACAAGTAATAAATAATCATGATTTTTATTAATCATAAATTACATTCACCCTGTGAAATTTTTGCTATTTCACAGGGCAAGGAAAATGATTAAAAAAATTGTGAGAGAGTAAAACGGTTCTATAGTTGAAGAAAATTTTTAATCACATAAAATTAAACATAACGATCATAATTATTTTCGTCTTTACTTCTTCTCCTTTTTTCACTATTCTCCAATACTTTTTTCTTTTCTTCATCAGAAAACCGAAACCATCCTCTAATTTCTTCAACACTTCTATAACAACCCATGCAAATTTTATCTTCATCTAAAGTGCATACATGAATACAAGGACTTTTTATTGTGTTTTGTTTTTTCTTTAACATACTTTTAAAAATACTTATAAAATCACTAAAAGGCAGGAATTTTTTGGGAGGTTGCAAAAGTATATATAATACTTTAAAAGAAGTGATAATTATACATTTTAATTTAAGGCTTAGAGAGGGTAAGCACGGCTATTCCTTTGTTTTTGCTTCCAAACCAGATGTTTCCATTTTTGTCAGTAATCATACTTGTTACCCAGTTACCCGCTAAGCCATTTCCCTGATTATAAGTCACCATATTTTTCCCGTTATATTTCGATGCTCCAAACTGGGTTCCAAACCAAATATCTCCATACTTATCTTCCAAAATTGAAACAACCTGATTGGAAACTAAACCGTCTTTTTCAGTAATATCAATAAATGAAGTCCCGTTATATTTTCGTGCTCCGTTAAATGTCCCAAACCATAAATTATTAGAATTGTCCTGATAAATAGTAAAAATAAAATTAAGTAATGGATTAGGGGAAAGATAAGTTACCCAAATTTGATTATTATAAAACTCAGATATCCCATATTCTGTTCCAAACCATTTATGATTATTTTTATCTACCAATACACATCTTACCAAATTATATACCAGTGTTTGGCCGCCCTGCTTTTTATAACTCACCCATTTAATACCATCAAACATAGAAACCCCTTCTCCCGTGGCGACCCAACAATTATTTTGCTGGTCAACAGCTACACCATAAACTTCATTATAAACCAGTCCGTTATTAACGTTATAATTTGTAAAATGAAATCCATCATAAAAAGAAACGCCATAGGGTGTACCTATCCATACTTTTCCATTATTGTCTATGGCAATACTTGTAACCTCATGGTATATTAATCCGTCTTTTTCCTGCCATGAAAGAAAATTTTTACCGTCATATCTGGAAAGACCATAATTAGTACCAATCCAGATGTTGCCTTTTTGATCTTTTGCAAAACAGTTAATCTCGTTACTTGCTAATTGTCCGGGTTCAGCTTTAAAATATTTCCATGTGCCGGCAGATACCGGATTTACAGGTGTTTTATTACATGCAGATAAAAAAAATAATGTTGCCAGTAATATCAGTACTGAAGGAAATATAAAAAGCTGTTTTTGTTTCATGTGTTTGTAATTTTATATTTCATCGGTCACATGGAACTTACCATAATTGAATAATTATTCAATCATGGACGTTTCATTTTTTCATTTTATAACCAAATAGATATCATATTTAACCGGTTTTTATGTTATCATGGACTTTTGCCTGGTCTAAATTTAGCTTTATTCTTGAAATAACCATTTCTATTGCTACCTTATTATTACCACCTTCCGGAATAATTACATCAGCAAACATTTTTGTTGGTTCTATAAACTGCTGATGCATAGGCTTAACAAATTTGGCATAATGGGTAAGGGCGTCATCATAATTACGTCCTCTTTCCTGAATATCCCTGCGAATAATACGCATAAGACGCTCATCACTATCCGTTGACACAAACAGTTTTATGTCTAATAAATTTCGAAGCTTAAGTTGTGTCATTATTAATATGCCCTCCACAATTATCACTTCTTTCGGGTGAATTGTCTGAGTATCCGTTGCACGGGCACAGGTAACGTAAGAATAAATTGGCATATCTATAGCCTGGCCATTTTTTAATTGATGAATATGTTTTATGAGTAAGGGCCATTCAATGGAATTAGGATGGTCAAAATTTATTTTTAATTTTTCTTCCGGACTTAAATCACTATTATCATAATAATATGAATCCTGTGAAATAATGGCTACCGAATCTTTCGGTAATCCTTCTATAATTTTTCTAACAACGGTTGTCTTTCCTGATCCGCTTCCTCCGGCAATTCCTATTACTAACATTTAATTATAATATAATTTGACCATATTATTCGTTAATACAAAAATAATATAAATTTAATATCCGGTTATCTGGAATTACAATAAACAGTAAATCAAAAAAGTTGTTTGTTGATATAAGGCTTTAACAGGAAACTATTTTTTCTTTTCACAAAATTCCGTTAGGACACCAAAAGTTGACTTTGGATGCAAAAAAGCAATGTCCAAACCTTCGGCTCCTGACTTAGGCTCTTTGTCTATTAGTTTAATGCCTTTATCTTCAGCTTCCTTTAAAGATTTGTTTATATCCTTAGTGGCAAAAGCAAGATGATGCATGCCTTCACCTTTCTTTTCTATAAATTTTGCTATTGGACTTTCCGGATCTGTACTTTCCAGAAGCTCTATTTTTGTTTCGCCTACTTTAAAAAAAGCTGTTTTTACCTTTTGATCTGTTACTTCTTCAATAGCATAGCATTGTAAACCCAATACCTGTTCATAATATTTTATTGCCGTATCAAGATTTTTTACGGCAATACCTATATGTTCTATGTGTGATATTTCCATAACTATTGCTAATTAACAAGTTTCATTTCGTTTAATAAATAGCCTGCCCCGGCAAGTTTGTCTGTTAAAAACAGAAAATACCTGATATCCAAACTTATATTACGACATACCGTTGGATCATAAACTAAATCGCTCATAGTGCCTTCCCAGTCTCTATCGAAGTTTACACCAATTAACTCACCCTTAGCATTAAACACCGGGCTTCCTGAATTACCACCAGAAGTATGATTTTTTGCTACAAAACAAACATGCATGGTTCCATCAGAATCGGCATAATTACCAAAATCTTTATTTTTATGCAGTGTTTTTAGTTTTTCAGGAACGGCATAATCATAAATATCCGGGTTTTCCTTTTCCATAATTCCTTTTGTAGTAGTAAATGTAGAATATTGTATCCCGTCGGCAGGAGAAAAGCCCTCAGCTTTGCCATAGGTTACTCTTAAAGTAAAATTAGCATCCGGATAAAATCGCTTGTCGGGTTGCATTTCCATTTGTGCTTTCATATAAATACGCATCAAACTGTCTGTTTCCCCTTTTAGAGTTAATAATCGGGGAATGATTTTTTCCTTTGCAAAGGTGTTGGTTTCTAAAGCAATAATGTAAGCCGGGTCTTTTTCAAGTTTTTTGTAGTCTTTTATTTGATAATTTTTTAGAAAAGTATTCACTTTTGCCGAATCGTCTAAAAAACTCTTTTTAAATACTGCCGCAGAATATGCTGTGTAGTTTTTGTTAAAATTCTTATGTATTTTACCAAACCATTCCGGCTTGTAATTATCAGGTACTTGCATGTCATAAATTTCCAGTATTCCTGCCATTACTTCTTTGTCGGCCGCAGGAGAGTAATCTTTAAAAAACGATCGTGATTGTTGTTGCAACCTGTTAAGTTCTTGTTTAATTTTTACTGTATCAGGATGTTCTTTTTTGCTTAACCTGGCTAACTTCTCAAAACGAGCCGCAAAACGATGTAGTTCAATGCCATTGGCGCCCTCGTTAATATAGTTATGTGCCTGCTGATATGGACGGATTTGAACATAAACACTTTCAAAAGCCGGAAGTAGATTTCCATATTTTGTTTTCCTTTCATTATTAGCATTTGCCCATTGCTGAAAAGTTTTCTCAAATTTACGTTTTGCTTCTACACCTTTTACCCGCTTTATTCCCCAACGTTGCCCAATCATTTTTTTCCAGTAATTAGCTACACGTGCTTGTTTGGAGGCATACATAATACGCGTTTTGGGACTCATGGCAGCATATTTTTTAAATACTTCAAGCCTTTTGTCACGCAATTTAATTTTTGCCGGATTTTCAACCTCTACAATATCTTCAACAGCTGTGGCAGGCAGGTATTCGTTGGTGCGTGCAGGATATCCGAAAACAAATGTAAAATCACCTTTTTTTACCCCTTTTGTGGAAATAGGAAAGAAATAGTTTGGTTTATAAGGAACATTATCTTTAGAATAGGATGCAGGCTTACCGTCAGGGGAAACATAAATACGGAAAAGGGAAAAATCACCGGTATGTCGCGGCCACATCCAATTATCGGTGTCGCCGCCAAATTTGCCAATGGCAGAAGGAGGAGCACCCACCAAACGTATGTCTTTAAAGGTTTCTGTAATAATCATATAATACTGGTTGCCCTTAAAAAACGACTTGATTTTAGCTTGATAGGGTGAGTTTTTTTCAAAATTTGTAATCAGGTAAGCACTGTTTTTTTTAATTTTTTCCTTTCGTTGCTTTTCTGTCATTTGTGGTGTAACACCTTTTAAAACATCTTTGGTAACGTCATCCATTCTTATCATTAAAGTGGCTGTAAGTCCGGGATTAGGTAATTCTTCTTGCTTATTCATAGCCCAAAAACCATCTTTTAAGTAATCGTGTTTTACCGAACTATGCTTTTGTATAGCACTAAAACCACAATGATGATTTGTAAGAAGCAAACCTTCACGGGATATTATCTCAGATGTACACCCTCGCCCAAATAGCAAAATGGCATCTTTCATACTACTGTGATTTAACGAATAAATATCATCAGCTGAGATTTTCAATCCCATAGCTTTCATTTCTTTTTCGTTTAACGTCTTTAATAAAGAAGGTATCCACATACCTTCGCCTGCAATCAAAAGGTTACTTGTAACAAGTGTTATTATAATAATGGAAAGAGTTATAATTTTTTTCATGTGTTTACATTTTATTATTCAATGGTTTTTCTGGTTATGATTTACTAATTTAATAACAGGAATTTATTTTGGAGGAACAAAGATATTTAAAAACTTAATTACCCCGTATCAACATAGGTTTTTGCTTTCTATAATAGATGATGACCTGATAGTTAGCGCAAAAGCATTGTTATACTGTCCAATGTTTTAATATTTACGGTTTTTCCAATCCTTCCACTTGCGAAATGCTAAACTCCGGAGCTTCTTCAAAAGAGTTCATTGCATTAATCAACCGTAATTTAGAAAAATACCGCAAGTCTTCAGGACGGATATCAGCTTCATAAATTCGTTCTTTTTCTAATAAATATTGTCGCATAGTTCCTTTTAGTAATGGTTGCGACGGTGTAAGCC
>WGGC01000084.1 GCA_015491905.1 Bacteroidales bacterium
TGCGATTTATATGGAAATGGTAAAAAGGGATACCATGCGTTTTTCAGTCCTGTAAAAAAACAAACTGTCGAATATCAGTTGCAAAGAAAATTTAATAGAATTATTCATAAGAAATATGCCTCCTGGCCTAAAATTAATCAAGGGGAAATAATTGAAAACGGATTTGTAAAATACTCTAATGCAATTAAATCTAAAAAAATTGCAATAGAAGCATATAAAACAAATGGATTTAAAATTCATGAATTAAAATGGTGATATATTCACGAATCCCATTAAAAAAACCCGGATTAATTTCTTTTCATCAAAAATGGTTATTAGTATATGAAGAAAAAAATATTGTTTGTCTGTCTTGGAAATATATGCAGGTCCCCTGCTGCAGAAGCGGTTTTTAAATCCATCGCTGATAAGGAAAAGGATATAACCTTTATTGTTGATTCGGCTGGAACATCGGGTTGGCACGAAGGCGAACCTGCCGACAGCAGAATGAAACAACATGCAAAGAAACGAGGTTATAATATTACATCTTTATCAAGACCGGTGATTGCAGATGATTTTAAACGCTTTGATTATATCGTTGCAATGGACTTATTAAACTATACAGATTTGAAGAAAATGTCCTCAAAGGAATATCATCATAAAATTTATTTAATTACTGATTTTACAAAAAACTCCAACTATAAAGAAGGTGTTCCCGATCCTTATTATGGAGGTGCCGATGGCTTTGAAAAGGTTTTGGATTTACTTGAAGTAAACACAGTGAAATTGATACAATTTATAAAAGAAGAAAGATAAATTAAAGGTTTTTCTTTCATTTTATATACAACACATAAAACCATTATTTTTGCATAAACTTTAAGTATTGAATAAAAGGAATTTTACATTTTTATTTGTTGTCGCAGGAATACTTTTTTTCTTGTCCGGGTTTTCATTAAAAGCTCAGCAGGCTAAAGAAATAATTATTATACATGCCGACGCATATAATTATAATGAAGCACTTGGAAAAGATGTGCAAAGGCTGATAGGGAATGTTGAGCTCATGCAAGATTCCGTTTTATTCTTTTCTGATAGTACATATTTAAATGACAAGGAAAAAAACTTTGAAGCCTTTGGTAATGTTCATATAAACATTCATGATACCTTAAACATTTTTGGAAACAGGCTTCTTTATAATGGTAAAAGTAAGGTTGCTGAATTATTTGGAAATGTTATTTTAATAGACCCAAAGGCTAAACTAACCGCTAACCATCTCATATATAATAGAAAAACTAAAATGGCCTATTATGATAATGGAGGAACTATTTATTCCGATACCAATGTGTTAAAAAGCCAAAGAGGTTATTATAACATTGAAACTAAGGTTTTTTATTTTCGTCGTAATGTATCTCTTAAAAGCCCTGATCAGACAACCTTTTCAGATACACTTATTTATAATTCCGCTTCCCAGGTGGCTTATTTCAATGGATTTACAAAAATCGTTAGCAAGGAAAGTACAATTGAATGTACGAAAGGCTGGTACGATACAAAAAGGGAAATATCTAAATTATATAATGGTCCTGAAATATATACAAATACACAAAAACTTCATGCCGACAGTTTAATTTATAATAACAAAACTACTTTTGGACAAGCTTACGGTAATATTAGTATTGTAGATACTTCACGCCAGTTAATAATAAAGGGTAATATAGCTGCCTTATGGAATGATTTGGGAAAAACATACGTTACCGGTAATTCGGAGGCTATCACCTATGATTCTCAGGACTCATTATACATGCATTCAGATACGCTATGGTTATATTTTAATAAAAAGAAAAAAGCTAAAAAACTTCTGGCTTATCATGGTGTTAGATTTTTCAGGACTGACCTGCAAGGGGTATGCGATTCTCTGGCATATACAATGAAAGATTCTACTATGCGAATGTTTACCTCCCCGGTATTATGGTCGGGGAAAAACCAGCTTACTTCCGATACTATTATTATTAATATTAATCATAACAAGGCTGATTCCATGGAGTTAAGAAACAATGCGTTTATTGTTTCACAAGACAGTACCACCTCTTTTAATCAAATTAAAGGAAGAAATATGACCGGATATTTTCATAATAATGCTTTGTATAAGATAAATGTAAATGGAAATGCACAGTCACTTTATTGGGTTCGAAATGATAATCATAAATTAATCGGTGTCAATAAAGCAGATGCCGGTTATATGGTTATAAATATTAAAAACAATAAAATTATAACTATTCGTTATTTTGATCAGCCGGAAGAAACTCTTTTTCCTGTTGAAAAGTTAA